>NZ_JAAHGN010000174.1:0-9590 GCF_010672485.1 Moorena sp. SIO2C4
TATCTGGTTTTGGTCAAGCCCCCGTGGGTCCCCCAACTTTGCGGTGCGACCCAAGGGCGATTTACTCGCCCTAGGAGGCGCGCACCGGAAGGGACGCAAGAAAGTCTTATTCCCCCCAAGCGAGCAATCCCTCGCTTGGGGGGCTAGGGGGGCAAAACCATACCCAGAATCAGCAACGCCATTTTTTTTACTTGTAGGAATGGGGAGATAGGAAAATGGGTAGGTTGTTGAGAATTCTAGGGATAGCGATCGCATCGGCTTATTTTGCCTCGATGTTAGCACTTAGCAGTGCCACAGCAACCATCCCTACACCGCCATCTCCCTCCTTTGCAAGGAATTTTACTGGGCAAACAGCGATAATCTCAGCCCAAGCTATGGAATCATCAAGGGTTCAACCTGCTATACCGGTCAAGGCTGAGATTGATGCTAAAACTGAAGTGTTGTTTGAGCAACTTTTTGAGGGATTTGGGGCATTCAATATCCTGATTATCTTTTTACTTACCGTCGGTCCGCTCAAACTAATTGTACCCTTTGTCAAGCTGACAGCTAATGCTGATCCGGCCTTGCGTCGCCAGCTTGCTTTACGGGGGTTTGGCATATCCACCTTAGTTATTTTTGCGGTAGCACTACTTTGCCAAAATGTTCTGAAAGCCTGGCAAATCGATCTCTCAGCAATGCTAATCGCAACAGGTATTATCCTTTTTTTAGTGGCTCTGCGAACAGTATTATCCCAGTATAATCACCACCAAAATAACGAGCACTCGCCTGTAAATCCTTCTCTGAAATTAACGATTAATCCTTTAGTTTTTCCCAGTATTTTAACTCCCTATGGCATTGCTGTTGTGGTGACCATTAGCGCCATGTTCGGACGGATGGCAATTGCTCCCGGTTCTATGTTTTTGCTATTATTTGTGGTAATGGTACTAAACTTAGGAGTGATGTTGGTCGCCCATCCCCTTTTGAATCTCATCAAACCCGTCACTCTAAGAGTGCTTGGTTTTGTGTTTGGGGTGATGCAGGTGGCTCTGGGACTAGATATGATTTTGACGGGAGTGAAACTGGAAGCGATCGCACTGAAATTTCTTCTAGGGTTGTAACATAATCGGCGTTGCTGATTCTGAGTATGGTTTCGCCCCCCTAGCCCCCCAATTCTGGGGGGAAAAAAACTCTAAAAGTCCCTTCCGGTGCGCGCCTCCTAGGGCGAGTAAATCGCCCTTGGGTCGCACCGCAAAGTTGGGGGACCCACGGGGGCTTTAAGAAAACCAGATGATCGCGGATTCATTCCTTAATTCAGCAACCCCACATAATCGACCCATAATTACCCGATCTCACCACATACTTCCCATAAATTTCCCTATTCCCGATCACAGACCAAGCTGTTGTCGCAACGCATCGGGCATATTCTCGGCTTTGTCCAAACCTGTAGCATTTTTCCACTTCGTCTGTCGATTCCAAGAGATGCCTTCAAGGTTAGCACTAGTTAGATCTGCACCAGTCAAGTCCATACCATTAAGGTTTGCATCTGTGAGATCTGCACCACTGAGGTCCGCATGTTTGAGGTTTGTACCATTGAGCTTTGCATATCTGAAATCTGAACCAGTCAGGTTCGCACTAGTGAGGTCTGCACCAGTGAGATCCGCACCCATGAAGTTGGCACCACTGAGATCAGCATTCCTGAGATCAGCATTCCTGAGCTCAGTAATACTCAGGTTGGTTTTACTGAGGTTCGCTCTAATTAGCAATGCTTTACTAAGCTTGGCTGTATTAAGGTTAGCTCTCGCAAGATTGGCTTTAGTTAGATCAGCTCCCGTAAGATTAGCTCCAGTAAGTTCAGCGTCATTGAGACTAGCTTGATGGAGTATAGCATTCGCCAAGTCAATGTCAATCAAATCGGCATTTGGGGCATCCAGCCCCCTCATGGAAACACCATAGTTGTTCAAAACCTCAAGGGCTTTTACTCTGGCATGACTAGTAGCTACTCCTGCTCCTGCGGCATTATCGACAATTTGCCATGCCTCATAGATTATCCTTTTTCTGCGCTCTAGACCTTCAAGCATGTAAAGAGACGCTCCAAATAAAAGAGCGAAACCTTCAAGATTTTGCACTTTAGAGACGAACAATAGTTGCTTTACCAAACAAAACCCGTCTGAATCTTGAGGTGAGCAAACTTGTTCGGTTTCAGTTGTCTTTGGCTCCAATGACGTTTCAGTTGTTTTTGGTTCGAATAACGTTTTAGTTATTTTTTGCTCCAATACACTTAATCCCACTAGAAAGAAGTAAGCAATAATGAAGGAAAGCACTACACGAAGCCAGATATTGCTTAGATACTTTTCGCTTTTGGGAACCACTACACGAAGCCAGACATTCCTTAGACGCTTGTTTAATAAGCCAATCACCTGTATCCTTATTTACTAAAAGTCCTGATCTTATTTGCAGTATATAGCAGGTCTTAATTGAGAGAGGTAATTTCGTCCTAGGTTGCGCGGGAGTAGGGAGTAGGGAGTAGGTAACTTCGGAATAGCTATACAGCTTTGGCAAAAGGCATTGCCACCATGAGCAACTGCCGTGGTTTCCCATGAGCAACTTCCCGTTGAGATTGGTTTTAGCACTTTTGGCTTATTTGAATTGGTCAATACATGAGTGCGTATTGTTATAATATGCTATAAGCAAAATAGTATCCCCCCCTGCGCCCGCGCCCCATAATTTGGTGAAAGGGTATTGCAGCTGTTACCCCCTTATAGATTGGGGGATGGGTACCTTGGGTGGAATTTTGCAGGTGGCGCTCTAGCCATCAGAATGCCTGGGAATTTGTCCTGCTTAACAAGGGATAGCTCCTGAAGGGCATCGGGAGCAGGTCAAAGTTGGCTAAAAAATCAACTATATATAGAGTTTTTCGTTCTTATGAGGGACAATCAGTGTCTTGATGCAGTCGGCCAAAGGGTGAAACCCTCAGCATAGGGCTGCATCCCTACTCTGTGTTACGAAGTCTCTGCTCCGATTAACCCACCACAAAAGCACCTCAACCAATTGAGAAATGCTATAAGTGACATACTCCCAAGGCACCTGATGATTTAGAGATGATTTCAAGTTAACTTATTTTGTCCTAAGCTAAGCTGATCTAGCTGGAGCAGTATCTTAGACCCTAGGGTAATACCGAACAGCCACAAAAGATGGTTGTTATGGTCTAACTATTTATGTATTTCACTCAGGGCAAACGCATCTAAAATTATAGAAGCCTTACTCAGAAGCAATGCAGCGCTTTAATCAGGGGGTTTCCACCAGTCGCTACTGCATCAAGACAAAAATTTCAAAATTAATCAGCAAAAATTAATCAGCAAAACTACCTATCCTATGAATCTCATATCCAGTAGGCATTTCAAAATAAGATGCGTCTACCCTGCGTCCTACCCTAAAGTTAAAAAACGCTAATCATCCACCAAGCTATAAAATTAGCTAAAGCAATTAATTCAATTAAAATAACCCAATGATAAGCTTAGAACCAGGAGATTCTATTAAAGACGGCGACTATACCATCCAACGTGAATTAGGAAAGGGAGGCTTTGGAACGACTTACCAAGCTACTCGTCACTTACCCGATGGTCAGGAAGAGATTGTTGCCATAAAAATTGGAAGAGAAGAACTACCCGATAATCAACGAAGCGAAAGAGAAAAAAAATTTAAAGATGAAGCGCAGCGACTCAACCAATTTAACCATAACCATATTGTTAAATTCATAGAGTACTTCTATGAACCAACAATATATCGTCCTTGCATCGTGATGGACTATATCGAAGGAGAGAACCTACACAGACTCACTCAACCAGGGAATGGAATTCCAGAGGAACAAGCCATCAAATATATTCAGCAAGTTGCCGATGCCTTGACAGCAATGCATAAGGTTAAGTTGATTCATAGAGATGTCAAGCCTAGTAATATTATGGTAAGACATGGAACTGAAGAAGCAATACTGATTGATTTTGGGATCTCCCGGGAATTTGTTCCTGACCGGACAATAGAGCTAACGCGACAATGGTCGGAACGTTATGCTCCACCCGAGCAACAACTACGCCGCTTTAAAGCAGGCCCACCACTTGATATCTATGCCTTATCCGCCACCTTCTATTTCTTGTTAACCGGACGCCAACCAGTTAGTAGCAGAGACCGGGAACATGAATTAAAAAGATATAGAAAAGACCCTCAAAAACAAGATGTGGAAAACTTCGTCACCAACAAAAAATTGAGAATAGCAATTCTCAGAGGTATGGAACTAGATCAACAGCGAAGACCTCAGTCAATCTCAGATTGGCTAAAATTACTAGAGTCTCCAGCAATAATAAGTCTAACTGATAGGTTTAGACCTATTGTTGGATATATATTTAGTTTTAGTATTGAAGCTCAAGTTAAAGTTTTATTGACAATTTATAAACTTATAAAAGACAGAGATTTATACAGCTTAGAAAAAGCTATCAATCTATTTGAGCAAAATCAAAACAACTATCAAGGAAACAAAGAATTTGAAGAACTCTTTAGTGAAATAACTCGTAGATATGCTCAAGACGTATTAGCTCTAAGCGGAGAGCCAGGAGTTCGTAAGGGAATTGAAAAGTTGGAAGAAATTCAGCAAAGACTGGAGAATAACTTCGACATTGAAAACCTGCCGGAAGATGATATCATCGCTCAGGAATATAAAGATGTTAGTGCTCTTCTAGAGCAGATGATAAATTCCCGTAACGGTAACAATTAGGATTTTCATGTATTATTTAAATAACAGCCAAAGCAATTATCCCCAATAAAGCCAAAGCTGATACAATTGTAGAAGCACCTTTCTTATCCTGAGATAAATCCTCCTGTTCTTCAATCGGTTCTTTAATAGTTTCCCAGCACGCCTCTCTAATGGTCGCACTCCACTCACTGCCCATTTCTGAAAACCAAAACACATTAGGATCACCAATAAATGGGTGACGGTTAATGGTTTGCTCTTCACGGTTGACGGAAATTGGGTGACGGTTAATGGTTGAGCCTTGACGGTTAATGGTTGGCCTTTGATGATTGGTTAATGGGTGACGGTTATGGTAGTATTCGGACTGATATCGGTAAGTATCAACAATAATTGGTTTGGCCTGATCACCAGTAACGGTATTGTTTTTCTGTGACATTGATTAACACCCGATTCTAAAGGTTAACAAGGTAAGGATTCAGCTAAGGCACTACCTGCTGAATGCTGAGTGCTAATAGCTGATTTCTAAGTATCTATAGACTTATCGGGGTAATCACCAATAGTTATGCAGAAAATTTTCAAGACCAGTAAGCTGTCAGCTGTCAGTGGTCAGCGGTCAGCGGTCAGCGGTCAGTGGTCAGCTTATTTTATTCAAAAGCAGCTCAAGTAGGGTGGCACAGGCTTCCAGCCTGTGACCTAACCCATAAGCTAATAGCTGATCGCTATTAGCTTAGCTGAGAGCTGACAGCTGATAGCTGATAGCTGTTCGCGTAGCGTGCGCGTAGCGCATACGCTTACCCTAAACCTATCGCCTCAAATTAACATAGCGAGTCAGAATCCGAATGATCTCACCCTCGACAGGGGAAGGAATCGGCGGGGTCCACGCTATGACTTCGGCAAAGCGAAGCACGTGCAATTGGTTAATCACACTCTCAACACCTTTGGGTACACCACAGGCGAGGAGGCGGACTGGGGTTTTGCCCTGAGGGACATCATAGATCGGAGCTTTGATGAGCTCTGGAAGCGATGCAGCGCGGTCTTGGGGGTTTCCCCCATGAGCGACTGCATCAAGACAGGAACGTGGGTTTACCATGTATATATCACCTTGTTTCTTTGGTGGTGGAATAGCGATCGCACAGAGGTTGTCGAGCCATAGAGTGCGATCGCTTTGTGCTGGCGAGGGAATTGCCAATCACTGTAACTGCGTACTTTTATAGTATATCCTATCTTTGCCAGTTTGTCAACACTTTGAGTTTAAAAAAAAATTAGAGAAGTATTATTTTCAACAATTCATGCTGCGAGCGGTTACAATCAAACGTAACGAACGTTTAGTATGGTAAGAGGTTAAACACTGAAGTGGTGATTCACTGGAAATTGGCAGTAGTCATGGCTGAGCGCAACATCAGCAATAAAGACCTAGCTGAGATAATTGGAAAGCATCCTAACTCCGTTTCCAGGCTAAAACGGCATCGTCGTCTACCTAGAATTGACGAAGACATACTCAACTCCCTGTGCAAAGCACTCAAGTGCCAACCAGGGGACTTGATAGTCTATCAAGAGGATGAACAAGACCCCTAAAACGGGAAATTTACCGGTAATCGGAAATCGCAAATCGCAAATCGGTAACCGGTAATCGGTAATTTTCCCTGAGCCTTAGCCATCAGCGCGTTATGGATGGGCCCAAAAGATAGGAGCCCCTAGCTGTCTGGTGAATCGTCTCTGCAATTTTTTTAGCCACCTTTTCACTAGTCCAGTAGCTGTCGTGAGCACTGCCACCATTGATTAATGCTAAAAATGTCGATTGTATCGGTTTAGCGACATTTTCTAATAATCCAGAACCGTAGGTAATTACATCTTCAAGCTTAATAACTTTGTCATACTCATCTACTAATTTTGGTAACACTCCTTCTAGGGGCCAAGCAATGGGATCCCCGGGATGTACAAAGTTTTGCCAGGGTAACGCCACTCCTTGTTGAGTCAGACTTCCCAGTAATTCCTTTAGTTTGGAACTAATATCATGGGTACTCCCCTCTCTGGTGTTGCCAACAATATGGATCAGAGTAAATAGAGCAATCGGTGAACCCATAGTATGAACACTAGCCAGAGGAATGGCACTGTCTTGCTCAGATTCGATGCCCAAAATGCTTTTGCGAATCTCCTGAATACTCTGATGACCAGGTATACTTGGGTCATCCCATCGACTAGCAAACAACACATCAAATAGGATAATCGTTCCCCAACTGTGAGTAACTAGGTGCAAACGATCCTGATCTTGGTATCCTTCCAATCCCTGATAGGCTTGTTTACTCATCTGCTCAATAGCCAGAGAGCTAACATGTCTGCTGAGGTAGAGAGCCCCGTCTCCAACGAATTGTAAGATTTGCTTTTCACGGAAGTCTCTGAACCAGAATTCATTCCACACCTTCGATGCATTCAATGCTGCTACTAGTTCCTTCTCCTGCTCAATTACCACATTCCCCCAGTACAGAGGGATCTTTTTGAGTTGAACGGATGACTCAACATTATTTTGAATCAGATCGAAAAGCTTGTCAGCGTATTGGGGTGTTTCTCGATCTTGGCGAGTATTGACACCATGTATAAACAAAATGTAGTCAGTAGCCACGGATCACCCTCTCTTTTATGGAATTTTATAGATGATTCCATCAGTTTATGCGATCGCGTACCCTACCCGACCGCGATCATGGATTCCTGGTAGGGAGTAGAGAGTAGGGAGTAGAGAGTAGGGAGTAGAGAGTAGGGAGTAGGGAATATGGCATCAAAAATTCTCACAATTCGTAAGCATTCAGCTATCAGCGTGTCGCGTATCAGCTATCAGCTAATGCGCTACAGATGGTGCTACTTGAGGTGCTATCAGCCAAACGCGAGTGCGTGGCCATAGGCCAAGGCTTATGGCACCTCAAGTAGCGTGGCCATAGGCCAACGGCTGACAGCTAAATGCTTACCTTTCAATTCTGATTAATCTCGAACTATTAGGTGCGACCCGTGGCGAATTTAATTCTTAATGGGTCAAGGGCACCTTTAAATTCTTCTGTTCGCGTAGCGTGGCCATAGGGCAAAGAGGTTTATTTTAATTAAGCTGAACGCTGTTCGCGTAGCCCATATGCTTCCCCTCAGACTCATAATGGTAGTTCAATGGTAGTTTTCAACTTTTACTCTAATTATTTATTAGACCTCTTGCAAAAGTCTTTTTATGATAGTGTTTACGTCAATTATTGTCCACTATTCCCAGATCCGCTGTTCCTTCCGACTTCTGCCGCGAAGTCTATTTAGGCTGTGCTTATCTAAATGGAATTATTGTTCGATTATGTTTTTACAAATATAAGATGCACCAGATCTAATTTATGTCTTCTGTATCCTATAAAAAAAACGCAAATTTATTAGAATAATATTAAGCCCTAATCAGGTAGTATGGTAAAATAGTTTCGCTATCTATTTGTGCCAATTCAATCTGCTTTTTGGTCAGATTTTTAGCTCCTTGGAGGTTAGCCCCTCTTAAATCTGTACCGTGGAGATTAGCTCCTTCTAAATTTGCCTCTTGCAAGTTAGCTTGAATCAACGATGCCCGCTGTAAATTAGCATTCCAGAGGATTGCCTGTTCTAGCTTAGCGCTCCTGAGAAATGCCCCTTCTAGGTTAGCATCAGATAAGCAAGCGTCTGTCAAGTTAGCTTTGATCAAGTATGCTCCTTGGAGGTTAGCTTGATTACAGTCTGCCCCTTCTAGATTGGCTCCGATCACATATGCTCCTTTTAGATTAGCCTGATTAAGATCAGCTCCTTGTAGTTTGGATCCATTAAGGTATGCCTCTTGCAGGTTTGCTTCTGTTAAGTTTGCCCCGATCAGTGTGGCATGACGTAAATCAATTTTATCATCTTCGAGCTCTTTTGAGCTGTCGCGCCTGCCAATAACCGTCAGGGCACCTTGAATATCAATAGGAAGTTTTTGGTCTTCTGTAATTGGAAGAGGACTGCATGAGTCATTGATTTGCTTTTGCATCTCTACATGAATCTTCCCAGGGGACTGATATCGCACAAATGTCGATAAAATTTCCATGATTTTCCAGTGGTCTTGGGCAGAAACCTTAGCAATTCGTTCTAGGGCATAAATTCCACCTAGCCGCAGGGCAATCTGATCAGAACTCAGCCACTCAAGGGCATTATTCAAGCATTGAATCATTTGCCTGTCTTCTGAACAGATAGCCTTTTTGTCACTTATACCAGTCTTTTCTAAATCGAATGAACGCTTGCTTAAGTAGTAAATTTTCAGCAAAATTACTAGTCCTATAGCCATTATTAAAACAGCTATATAAAAAACAATTCGGTCTTTTTCATCTACTTGATTCAGTAAAAAAAATAGTTTATTGAGTTGGGATTCTTCAAGAAATCCATCAAGGAAATTTATGGGAAATACCACAAACCAATATAACGAAGCAATCCCTAAGTATACTAATCCACTATAAATCAAAAAAACAACCATTTTGAACCGTAACGGGTGATTTTTTGCCTGGTTTACCTTGAGTTTCATGCCTTGTATTATCCTTAACTCAACTGGTAGACTTTATTAAATCACCATCTTGTGAATATTATGTGAATAAATCAAAAAATCTAACTAACGAGCTATTTCTATATACAGCGGATCTGGGAATCGGGAGTCGGGAGCGGTGCGACCCAAGGGCGATTTACTCGCCCTAGGAGGCGCGCACCGAGGGAATCGGGAGTCGGGAATCGGGAGTCGGGAATCGGTAAAAGCGGGAAATGGGGAGAATTATCCCGGGAATTATTGTGTATTTTGATACATATGGGTAGATTTTTTTCGGACATACTTATGTATTTTGATACATATTTTGATTAATTA
>NZ_JAAHGN010000175.1:0-9576 GCF_010672485.1 Moorena sp. SIO2C4
TCTAAAATATAACGCCCTTTCCGTTCTAGTCGTGTGCCTAATTGGGCTTCCTTTATTTCTTGTCTAGCTTTGATACCAGTCACCACCGCCACAATTGCCACAACTAAGGACAAACCCAGTACAATTCCCCCTCTGCGTATGGTTCGCTTAGCTTTCTGTTGAGCTTTGGCTAATATTTCACTAGCCTCTTTCTCAGCCGCTGCCAAAGCCTTTTGGACTTCTCGCTTATCTAAAACCTCACTAGCTCTTAAGAACTGGGAATCCAAATGGCTTAAGGCTTTTCCACTAGACCATTGTTCGGCCTGCTCTAATGCTTTCCCGCGCAACAGTCGAGAGTCATCGTTACGCCCAGAATCAACCCAAGCGGTAAACGCCTCAGCGTAGGGGCGCAGTCTGGCCAATTCTTTCTTGACCCAATCGGGTCCGAAAACCTCCCCATAAATCCGGTTATTAACCTTTAAACAGCCATGACACTCAACCACCAACCCCGATAGCCTTAATTCCGTTTGTTCTTCACTCCCATCAGCAGCTATACAACCGTGATCCCACACTTGCTGATACAAACCCAACAGCATACCAGCCCGTTGCTCATTTCTGAGAATGCGATCGCGTATAGTCTTCAAATGCTCCGGTTCATCCTGGGTTTCCCAATTTTCAATGATCTGGGTACGCACTATCTGTTCTACGGAAAGACTATTTCCCGATGCCCAGGTCTCGACCACCAAACGACACAACCGCTGAGTCAGAAAGGGTTGTCCCCCCGTCCAGTTTACTATCTCACCTAAAACCTGTTCAGGATTATCCACCTGGCCTACCAAACCCAGAACCAAAGGCTCTTTGGCTTCCTGAAAGGTAAACCCAGTTAACTGAATATCCCGACCAATATTAAAGGGGGTGCGCTGTTTATCCTGAATTAAATCTGCTGCAGTTGCCACCCCGAGCAAACAAAACCTTAGACGATTGTAGGCTGGATTTTCGGATCTTTGATTATAACACGCCCTAATTAAGGCAAATAAATCATCTTTAAACGTAACTTTAATAATACTATCAATTTCATCGAGAAAAATAACAATCGGTTGACTTATTTCTTCTAGGATAACCGACTCAATAAACTCATCTAACCACTGCACTGGTGATAATTGTTCACGCTCTTTTAACCAAGGGATTAGCTTGATTTTTTCCTTTAATTTAAAACTAGTAACCAGACTTCTCATCAAACTACCATACCACTGCTGGGAGGTTACTTGATTGCCAATCCTGGTCACATCAATAGAGGCACAAGCTACTCCCGCCTTTGTTAGCTTTTCCATGGTTCGTAGCCGCAAACTGGACTTACCCATCTGTCGGGAGTTCAGCACATAACAAAACTCCCCAGCCATCAATGCCTGATAAAGCTCGTGATCAGCTTTTCGGGTCACATAAGTGGGCTCATCTTGAGCTAAACTCCCCCCTACTTTGTAGATTGTTGATTGTTGATTGGTCATTTTTGGATAGGGAACAGGGAATAGGGAACAGGGAACAGTGTGGAGAGTGTGGGGCGGGGGCGCGGGGAGTGTGGGGCGGGGGCGCGGGGAGATGGGGGAGTAACGCAACCTACGCTACTCCTATTGCCTATTGCCTTCCCCTCCTGGGAGGGGTTAGGGGTGGGTTCCTCTTGCCTATTGCCTCTTCCCTACTCCCTACTCCCTACTCCCTACTCCCTAAAATGCGATCGCTAAAATACTGACGATACAAATTACATCTCAAACTACAATCATTCCCATGGCGTTGAACCAGTCCCATACTTTCCAACTTGCGAGTTATATTAGCATCTAGGCGCACCGGCTTGGCTGTACTAACTAATAGTTTAACAGCGTCCAGCAATTGGGGATGCTCTTGAATACTAGTTAAGAGTGAGAGCAGATGACTGCGATAAATTCCTGCTTCTGTGGGGGCTAAATCCAAAAATTTATCCAGGGTATTTTCTACTGCTTGGTGATTATTCATATGATAAAAAGCTTGGGACAATAAATAGGGATGTCCCCCAACCATTGCCATCAGCTTGGTTATTGAATCCACAGATAAGGTCAACCCATAACTCTCGGCAAACTCGTTAACCTGCTGAGCATTAAACTCTAGTAACTCTATAGGTACTCCCACATTAAACGGCGACTTATTGATATCTAAATCAATATAAATTTCCGTGGCATGACCCACCACCAAGCGCAGTTTTTCCCAACTATCCTCAAACTTACCACTCTCATGCCAACTACGGAGCAAGGGCAGAAATCCTTCCGCAATCTCTTGATGCTGAAACACTCGATCAAGGTCATCCAAGCACAACACTAATGGACTTTCTAAAGAGTCTAACAAATACTCTTCAAAGTAGGCCGTGCAGTTGTCTACACTGGTAAAAAAACTATCATCCCAATAGGTCTGCAACTGATTGGCCAATTTCAGTTTGTTACCAACTTGTCCACAAAACGACTTTAAAAATATATCTAAATTAGTGAAATCTAGCCCATTCATGTTTAAGTAAACCCTGCCATAAACCTGTTTTTCGTCATGGGCGATAATCTTATGAATCAGTAAGGTTTTGCCCATCAGTTTCGGCGCTTTAATCCGAATTAACGCTGCTGGTTTAACAATTTCCTGATAACAACGAGCTTCCATGGGTGGGCGCTCAATATAAATCTCTTGATCAGCTCTAGGTCGAGACGATGACAACCCGCACTCTTTTAATACTTGTTCAGCCACTAATTCCGGCTTATAGGTATTAACGATTTCAACTAAGTCACAACGACTCTTACAACCGTTAGCTTCAATATCAAAGTCTTGATAGATTTGTTGAATATGCTTTCTTACACTAGAGTCATGAGTGGCATCTAGCACTTTGTATTGGATTTCTTTATCTTTCTTGCCGCCCACCACCGCCTCCAACACTTGTCGCCTTTTCCAAGGCATGGTCTTGAATTTTTCCTGGAAGGCTTCTTTACTAATCATAGGCGATCGCTGCTTGTGCCCTAGGTAGTCCTATAGTTAGTTTAAAGTATTGTTGATGATTTCATCAAGATAGAGACAATAATTTCACGAAGTTTTTTTTAGCAGTGAAAAAATAATCACCGAGATTTTCTTGGAGTTTCACTAATGTGAAGATGTGAAGAGCCGTGAACTAACGTGAAGTTTGTTCGTAAGCATTCAGCTATCAGCTATCAGCTATCAGCTATCAGTTTATGCGCTACGGGCACGCTACGCGAACAGCCAAAGGCCAACGGCTGACCGCTGACCGCTGACTGCTGACGGCTGATAGCTTACCAAAAAAAATTCGGTCAAGTTTTGGTTAAGCAATTCTTGACCGAATTCTAATATATAAGCCATTACAAGTATTGCTGAGCTAATCAGCTGATCAGCTATCAGCTGATTAGCAATCAGTTATCAGCTTATTAGCTATCAGCTTATCAGCAATCAGCAATCAGCTATTAGCCATTCGCGTAGCGTGCGCGTAGCGCATAGGCTGACGGCTGACGGCTGACCGCTGACCACTGAATGCTTAAGTCAGCAACTGATCCAAAACAACAACATTCCAACTTCTAACTCAGTAAACTAACCTCCACAAAACAAGTTTCACTTATGGTCGCCAGGGCGTCAAAACCCTGTCTTGATGCAGTCGCTCATGGGGGAAACCCCCAAGACCGCGCTGCATCGCTGGCAAATTACTATCCTAGTCTACATAAAAATAGCGAATCAAGCTGCTCATAACCTCACCGGGCTTCCCCGTAGGCTCGGGAGTGCTCCACTCATCGGGGTAGGCGTACTTAAGGCCATAAATGGCAAGAATTGTCTTCCGAACTTGTTCAGGAGAACCAACCAATAAGTGCTTGACTTTCTTACGTTTGCGACCAGGGTTTTCTGGGGTGTTATTGTCATTGGAGTTAGGCGGAATGTTGTTGGTCATGAATCGTGACTCGTGTAAATTGATTATATTATTAATATATTTATAAATTAATCATTTGTCAAGGTATTTAGAGATTTTTTTTTATTACGAAATATGGAGATTGTGGAGAGTGAAATAAATCGTATAATCGTAGGGTGGGCAGTGCTTGATAGCAATTTCAAAGCTTGTAGTAGCTTTAATTGGCACTGCCCACCAGCAGAAAATAAATTGTAAAATATAGTAAAATGAATCGTAAGTTAAAATGAATCGTAGGGTGGGCAGTGTTCCTATATTTTTTTTTAGCTTGTAGTCAGTAAAATGAATCGTAGGGTGGGCAGTGCTTGATAGCAATTTCAAAGCTTGTAGCAGGTTAAATCGGCACTGCCCACCAGCAGAAAATAAATTATAAAATAGTAGTTGTATAAATTTTTGCTAAAATGAATCGTAAGGTGGGCAGTAATCATACCAATTTAAAAGCTTACCATCGGGATTATACTTACTGCCCACCCTACATCAACTACTCTGCCCACCAACAGAAAATTAATTGTAAAATAGAGTAAAATGAATCCTAGGGTGGGCAGTAATCATACTAATTCCAAAGCTTACCATCGGGATTATACTTACTGCCCACCCTACATCAACTTCTCTGCCCACCAACAGAAAATTAATTGTAAGATAGAGTAAAATCAATCGTAAGGTGGGCAGTAATCATACTAATTCCAAAGCTTACCATCGGGATTATACTTACTGCCCACCCTACATCAACTACTACCTATTCCCTAGTTTCACGATTTTTTAGAAAGCAGTGAACAACTAATCACGGAGATATTTTTTGATATTCACCAATAGTAAAAATCGTGAACTAAGTGAACTTTGAAATCACAAATTACTAATATTAATTTATTGAGCCTATAGTTGGAGATAAGAGGGTTACTCAACTAAAGGCTGAATAAATCATGTCTAAATCAAACAAAGAATCTGACCCAGAAACCACCTACTTTAACGAGCGCATTCGTCAAGCCAAGCTTGCCTTTAACTTGCTTGTCGGGGCTACAATTATAAGCGGGATTGTGGGTCTAATCGGGGCAGGATTATTAATGTCCAACAAGCTATCTGATGGAATAGTTACTACCAGTGTGGGATTAGCATCAAGTATGCGTTTTGTTAAGCTAGCTAAGGATGCTAATGACCGGCTAGATGAAGCGATTAGAGAGGCAGAAGAGGAAGATGATAATGAAGAGTCGTAGAGACTAATTATAGCCCAGGGAATAGGAAACTCTGTTCCCTATTCCGGACAACTGTTGGGAAGTCTAATGTATCGCTGCTGGTGTTAGATGCTGCTCATATCCCCGCCAGACACCAACTAATACTCCTTGAACCTGAACATGTTTTGCCATCACTTCTATGGGGTGGTACTTAGCATTAGAGGGTTTGAGAGTAACTTTGTGACCCTTACGATAGAAACGTTTCAAGGTTGTACCATGTCCATCCACCCGTGCCGCGACAATTAAACCATTCTTGATGTCATCGGGATCAGGCACTGGTCGCATAATCACCACATCCCCTTCTGCAATTAAGTCTTCGATCATGCTGTCTCCAGTAACCCGCAGAGCAAAGTTACCTGGTTGGTGGAAGAAGCCAGATATATTCAACTCCTCAACTGTGTCGGTGAAGGGTTCCACTAGGCCCCCGGCTGCGATCGCTCCTAAGACAGGAACTCCCAAATTAGAATGCCGCAGCAGCCTAATCGTCCGGGCTTTTCCTTCCGTCCAATCAATATATCCCTTACTACGCAAATGTTCCAGCCTACTCTGAATCGGTGCTGGTGAGCGCAAGTTCATTGCTCTCATCATTTGCCGGATCGAAGGGGCATGGTGTGACACCCGAATATAATTAACCAGCCAATCGTAGAGTTCTTGTTGAGCAGATGTGAGGTTTTCCATAAGACTCTTGACAAAAAATGGTCGTTCTTAGTGATTGCTCTATAGAACATTGGTACTATCAACTATTGTCATTTGTCCAGAGTATTGTTCGGTTTTGGAGGGTGGTAAGTGTGTTAAGTGTGGGGAGATGGGGAGAAACCGGAGATGGGGAGAAACCGGAGATGGGGAGAAACCGAAGATGGGGAGAAACCGGAGATGGGGAGTCATAGCATTTTTCCTAGCTATGAAGTAAACAGGATTTTTTCCCGATTCCCGATTCCCGATTCCCGATTCCCGATTCCCGTTCCCCTCCTGGGAGGGGTTAGGGGTGGGTTCCGACTCCCGACTCCCGACTCCCTACTCCCGATTCCCGATTCCCTACTCCCGATTCCCTATTCCCTATTCCCTTACCATTCACTCAACCCCTAAAAGACTGACCAGTAAAGCTTTTTGAGCATGTAAACGGTTTTCGGCCTGGTCCCAAACACGCGATCGCGAGCCTTCGATTACCTGGTTTGTAATTTCTTCTCCCCGGTGAGCGGGTAAACAGTGGAGTACAATTGCTGATGGGTCGGCATGGTCTAACAACTGTTGATTAACTTGATAAGGCTCAAAAATTGGAATTCGCTCCTCAGCTGAAGCTTCCTGACCCATACTTGCCCAAACATCAGTATAAATTACTTGAGATTCCTTGGCAGCAGCTATTGGGTCATTGGTAACCATTACTTCTGTGCGGCTAGCTGCGGTTTTCAGGGCAAGCTCACAAATAGCACTATCAGGTTGATAAGCTGGTGGTGTGGCGACTCTGACATTCATTCCCATTAGAGCGCAGCCCAACATTAGTGAATGAGCGACATTATTACCGTCGCCAACATAAGTCAATGTCAAACCAGCCAGTGTTCCAAAGCATTCCTGAATCGTTAACAAATCGGCTAAAATCTGACAGGGATGCTCCCAATCAGTCAAAGCATTAATAATTGGAATCTTGGCATATTCAGCAAAGGTTTCCAACTGTTTTTGCTCAAAGGTACGAATTGCTAGAATATCCAAATACCGATCTAACACTCGCGCTGTATCTACTACCGGTTCTCCACGACCAACTTGGGTGACATTGGGATTTAAGTCAATCACCTGACCGCCTAGTTGGTACATAGCTACGGAAAAACTAACCCGTGTTCGTGTGGAAGCCTTATAAAACAATAATCCCAAAACCTTATTGCACCTAGGATTCCACTGACCTTTTTTTAACTTAGTGGCTTTATCCAATAGTTCCTGAATGTCACTAGCACTGAGGTCTGTGAAGCCTAGAAAATCGCGTCCTTTTAACGTATTCATGTTCTGTATTCAATGAGTAAACTAGTTTCCCATAGCCACAGTTATACACACAATTGCCCAGAAAACAAAGTGTACTATTTACCTGGAATGAGCACCTTATAGCTCCCCAGTTTTTGTTAAGATGCACCATCTTAAGACGCTATCATATTTATCTTAAAAAATCATAGCCATTCTCCCAAAAAAGACTAAAAAACTAGTTAGTCTTTTCTAGGAAAACAACCTTGAATCTTGGCTAGAGTTATTCACTCTACCACAAAATTTCGCTATAACATAATCCCAGTCTATTTAATCTAGCCCTAAATGTCATCAAAAATTGACAAATCCTTATTAAATAATACAAATGTCTGGCCCGATTCAGCACTAGGGAGTGGGGAGTCGGGAGTGGGGAGTCGGGAACAGGTAGTAGCGCTATAGTATTTACATTTGAGATGTGAACAAATAATGAAATGCGTTAGGGAACACAAAACTCCGGATACATAACAATATTAGGTAATACAGCGTTTTTTGTATTAGAAAAAATGACAATCTAGTTTTACAAATCATTTGGAAACCCTATATGTTCAGATTCGCAAAAGGTAAACCACAAACTAGACTAAGATGGCTGCTGCTGAATCTAGGATTGTTGGTCACCCCAGTGATGATTTATGCACCAGTTGAGGCAGCAGAGAAAATCTATATTTCCTATGGTCCAATCGAGTTTTCTCTACCGATCGCAGCTCTAGAAGTTTATGCGACAGTTGGCAAAGTTGAGCCATCCTTAGCTTTCTATGCGGGGTATGTAAAGCCGGAAGAATTCAAACAACTGCGGGAGGTCTTAATCACTCCCATTGATGTCACACCAGTAGCGATCGCTCAATTCCTCTACTCACCTCAAGGGGAAATAATTCTACAACGGGTAGGTGAAGTCATACAAACCAAAGCTCGTCAACCCGGTTTCTATGCCATTCGAGCTGCTTTAATCAAAGCCGCTTTTAAGCCAGAAGGGTTGACGATTTTGAATGTGTTGCAGGAATTTCCGACTTACGGCATTCGGATTAACTCACAACGGGGTTTTGAAATTATTGATGACTTATCGAAGCTGATTCAGCAAACCCAGATCGCCATTGCAGCAGTGGAACAGGCATCAGAGCAGGAAGCCGCAGCCCAGACAGAGCGAGGTTTATCCGATTTTTCCCTAGACTTACGGCAACCCGGTTCAGTCAACTATGCCAAGCAAACCATTACCTTCGATCACCTCAGCCGTCGCCGAGAGTTTCCCGTTGACTTGTATTTGCCAGAGTCCCCAAGGGAAGGGTTAGCACCAGTGATTGTTATTTCCCACGGACTGGGTTCAGAACGGAAGACATTTGAGTACTTAGCCCGTCACCTGGCATCCCATGGATTTGCTGTGGCTGTACCGGAACATCCAGGCAGTAATGCGGATCAAATACAGGCTTTGTTAACTGGTCTTGCCAAAGAGGCAGCTCCACCATCAGAATTTATTAACCGTCCTGTGGATATTAAGTTGTTACTGGATGAACTAGAAAGTTCCTTTAAAGGGCAGTTAAATTTGCAACAGGTGGGAGTATTAGGTCAGTCCTTTGGGGGTTACACATCCTTAGCTCTTGCTGGAGCCGAGATCAATTTTGAGCAATTGCAAAAGGATTGCGCTCCTTTAAATCAGGATACCTTGAATATATCCCTACTACTTCAGTGTCGTGCCTTTGACTTGCCACCACAGGACTATCAGTTATCGGATCAACGGATTAAAGGTGCGATCGCAATTAATCCAATTACTAGCACAGTCTTAGGAAAATCCCAACTTAGCGAAATTCAAGTGCCGCTGATGGTAGTCGCTGGTAGTGGTGATACCATAGCGCCAGCGTTACCAGAACAGATTCAACCCTTTACTTGGCTGACAACTCTACAGAAGTATCTAGTATTGCTCAAGAGAGGAACCCACTTTTCCACCCTCGCCCCATCAGAAGATGATGTCCCCTTACCTGAGGCAGTGGTTGGTCCTGACCCAACTATTGCTCAGGAGTATATGAAGGCATTGAGTTTAGCATTTTTCCAAACCTATATTGCTGGTAAATCAGAGTACCAAGCTTATCTGAGTGCTGCCTATGCTCAATCCCTTAGTCAAGAGCTGATGCCCTTGAGTTTGCTGACAATTCTCGATCCTCTGGTACGGGAAAAAGCGGGGTTGTAAGGTAAGAATTTAGCGGTCAGCGGTCAGCGGTCAGTGGTCAGTGGTCAGTGGTCAGTGGTCAGCTTATTTGATTCAAAAGCTGTTCGATGTAGCCTGCCCTATAGGCATAAGCTAATAGCACCTCAAGTAGCACCATCTGTAGCGCTTAAGCTGGTAGCACCTCAAGTAGCGTGTGCGTAGCACATAAGCTGATAGCTTACTCAATTATTGATTTA
>NZ_JAAHGN010000176.1:0-9500 GCF_010672485.1 Moorena sp. SIO2C4
ACAGCCAGTCAAGTAATTTGGCATTTTTCAACCCCGGATGCCAGAGTCAAACTTAAACATCTTTATCCAGTGTTTGAAGAGGAAGAGATGGCAGATTCTAATGCACCAAATTAGCTGTGTCAGTCCACTACTGGACTGGCACAGCTAAAATAGTGCAATAGCTTTTTCAGCTAAACCCTTGTTAAAACTAGATCATGGTATTTTTATAAAGCAACATTTAAGGTGTGCCAGTCCACTACGCACCTACTGATTGCTGACAGCTGACGGCTGACAGCTGACGGCTGACGGCTGATAGCTGATAGCTGAATGCTGACATTACAAAAATCGACTCAAATCAAACTCCTGTTGCTCATTTGCTATAGATTCTTTCTTCTTATACCTATCAGTATTTAAAAGTAACAAAAGTCGCTCGGAATAGTCTACTGCTCCCCGCAACTCATTGCGCAAAATATCAAGTCCTCCATTCGCATACTCCTCAAAAATATAGATGCGTTTTTCCTCAGACTCTTTATCGATAGAGGAAAGAATTTTTGTATCCTTAATCTCAGCGATCGCAATTAATTTAATTACCACCTCATATCCCCTTGACACAAAAATTTCCAGTCCAATCGGACCAGGCTCTCGTTTAGAAATTACTTTCAGGGGCGATCGCTTTTTACGCTTTACTCCTAAAGCAGCTGCAAACACCATCACATCAGCATAAGTCTGAAACGGTCCGGTTTTTCCATCGGAAGCGGTTAGGTCTTTCACCAAAGCCGCCTTATCTTTAGCAACCCTGATTCTGTTTCCAGCCATTGTCTTGGTATCTAATTTTAGTAAATCTTATGCACAATCCTAAGCGCAAAAAGCGTAAAGTGCGGTAATCTATGGATTATACCATATTTATCCCTGAAAACTCCCTTACCTAGCAATAAGCCAACCTTTTACGAACTATGAAACCCAGTAAGCTGTCAAGAAAACTAAACATGAAGAAACGTAAACGAATAGCCTCTTTAGGGATCTTAAATGAATTGTGATAATTTTTGATGCCATATTGCCTGTTCCCAGATCCGCTGTTCCCTGTTCCCTTTGCTATTAGAGATCTATTGCTTGATGTTTCATAGAGTAAGGTAATAATGATGAAGACTTGTAAACAACCAGTTTATGTGAGTGCGATCGCAATCCTACTTTTACTGACTAACCTATCCTGTTCCTCCCCCGACCGACAAGACCCCCCAATGAAAACCAAGGATCGTGCAACGGTAGTCGTGAAAACGATTGAGGAGGCAAACACTGGCATTTCCAAGCAAGATCGAGAAACTAAATATTGCAAAATGGCTTGTTCTAAATTTGTCTTCTACCGTGGCACTAACCAACTATTTTGGAAAGATTTCGCTGGGGATAATCGCCTCAAGGATTTTGGAAATGCCAAAACCAAGATTTGGTTATCGGGGGATATGCATGCCGAGAACTTTGGGGCATATGATAATAATCGAGGGGAAATCGTTTACTCACTCGATGACTTTGATGATGGAATTATTGCCGATTACCAATATGATGTCTGGCGCATGGCAGCTAGTTTAGCATTGGTCGGTCGTCAGAATGGTTTGTCTGCTGAGGAACAGAACAACGGGATTGATGCCTTTAGTGAGTCCTATCTTGATACTATGGCCTCCTATCGCGGTAATGATCGTGAACTGGAGACTTACTTCACTAAAGACAATACTTATGGGAAGTTGGATGACTTCCTAGAAGGAGTCGAAGCCAGCGAAAGCCGCCAAAAAATGTTGAAAAAATGGACAGAACTGGACCCAAATCAGCGTCGCTTCAATCTATCCAAGGTTAAGTTAGGCAAACCTACTGCTTCCGAGCGACAGGATATTGAGAATGCGATCGCAGATTATCAGAAAACCTTGACAAAAAAGTTTAAATATGATAAAAACTACTTCCGAGTCAAAGATATTGCGCAACGTTTACTGGCTGGCACTGGTTCCTTAGGAATACCACGCTATTATCTCCTGATTGAGGGTGAGACCTCTTCCCAGGATGATGACCGGATCTTGGACATTAAATTCCAATCTTCCCCTACTGCCTATGATTACCTGAGTCAGCAGGAACGGGAAAAGTATGATAAAAATTTTAACAATGAGGGTCAACGTCATGCTTTAGCCTATCGAGCCTTAACCAAGCACACCGATAATCACCTGGGCTGGATGAAACTTGGGGATGGGTATTACTCAGTGCGAGAGCGATCGCCATTTAAGGAAACCTTTGATATCACTGAGCTAACCAAAGAGAAACGTTTTGTTAAGCTAGCTGAACAATGGGGTCAAGTGTTAGCAACAGCTCACGCCCGAGCTGACAAAGATTTTGATGCTGCCTTAGTGCCTTATTCCATAGACAAACAGGTGGATGAGTTGACTGACGGTCGCCACAAGGAGTTTCGGCAATTGGTAAGGGAAGTGGCTTTGACTTATGCTGATCAAGTTGAGAAAGACTATGGTTACTTTCTCGAAAAGCTGAAACCCAATAGCTGCTCTAGCGGCACTTGTGACTAATCGTTTTAGTTTAATTGGCTTTGGTAAAATATAATGCGTTGATATGGCACAGGGGGAAGGTTAAATAACAGGATAAGCGGCAAAGGGATGGTCGCGAGCTAGTCCCTATAACCTATAACCTCTAACCTCTAACCTAGAAACAAAACAGCTACATACCTTATATTTAATCACATGAACGGTAAGAAAGACGGTTTTTTAAGCGGGCTTCAAATTTTGGTGTTTTTTATCTTAGCCCTTGCCTTTCTGGGATACCCAATCGAATTCAGCTTACTATTTGGTGGCATTGGCGCTTTCGCCGGTGGTTTGATAGTTGACTGGTGGCACCACCCAGACAAACCCAGGGACTCACAACCCCAGCAAGCAGAGTATACCGAGGAAGGTAGTTCTGACTTAACGGGCATCCGTTTAGCTGTACAAGAACGACAAGCTAGAGAAAAGAGCCGCTCAGAAGGGTCACTCAATCCTATTAGTAGATTTTTTAGACGTTAAGCAAGAGTAATTAATTATTGCTTATTGGTCAAAAGAAAATACCAAGAGATTTAAGCTAGGGCTAATCTAGAAGAACTTGCTTTGGATTGAGTACTTTCCGACTTAGAACTAAAATCTAACATGTTTCTATTTCTCTCAAAGCTATTGCCACTCTTTCTGTATCCCTTGGGCCTGGCTTGTGTGCTACTGGTAGTAGCTTTAGTAATGTCGTGGCGCAACCCTCGCTGGGTTCCGATACCGGTGGCTTTAGCATTAATTGTGTTGTTGGTCTCAAGTAATACTTGGGTGACTAACAGCTTAATACGCTCTCTGGAGTGGCAATATATTCCTAATTCAGAATTACCTGAGGCTGATGCGATTGTGATCTTGGGGGGAGCGACTAAACCACCTTTTCCACCACGACCTACTCCAGAAGTGGATGAAGCAGGCGATCGCGTTCTCTATGGTGCTCAGCTATACCGTGAAGGGAAAGCTCCCTGGGTGATTCCTGCTGGTGGTCGGATTGTTTGGGGTTCCAGTAGTAATAACTCTAGCCAACGACTTTCTTCCGAGTCTGGTCAATCCTCACAACGGTTGGCTCCTGAATCAGAAGACATGGCACAGATTCTAGAAGACCTGGGTGTTCCAAGAGCCGCTATCATTCAAGAGTCTAGGTCTTTAAACACTCACCAAAATGCGGTCAATGTGCGGAAAATTTTGGATCAGCGGGATTTTCCCAAGGTATTATTGGTAACTTCAGCCATCCATATGCCTCGTTCTGTCCTAGTGTTCCGGCGTCAGGGTATTGATGTGATCCCAGCACCAACAGATTTTCTAGTGTCCCAACATGAACTGGATGAACCTAGCAGCAGTAGTCAAGCTGCTTTGCTACATTCTCTGCCAAATGCTGAGCAATTGTCTAGGATTACCCGTGCTATCAAGGAATACATTGGTATAGTCGCTTATCGCATTCGTGGTTGGGTATGACATTATTGCTGAAATATTATCCTTGATTATTTGCCTAGTTACTATGCCAGAAGAATTCCAACGGATTGTCCCAGCACCACCACCAGCAGCCGATATGTTTGCCACTTACCAGCTAGCTTATGACTTTAGCCAGGAAGTAGAGCATCGACAAGAATTTGAAGACTATTGCCAGTGGTATTATTTTACAGCACAAAGCCATCAAGAGGAATTAGAAAAAATGCGCGGTGACATCAACATTTTTCGTTGGTTCAGTCGCCGCAACTCAGAGGTAGATTAGACTACAAGTCTAGCTTATTATCTTAAAAGATGGTTTAACTAATTAAAGTAAACACGGATAGTAATAGATATCAATAGATACAGTAAGAATCTAACTTAATCCTATCCGTGCAGACCTGTTTAAAAATCCCTGTGATGGTGATTATGATTGGTTTCTATAGTATTAGCTAATAATATAGCCGCCTAGGGGATAATTTCTAGTTCATCTTCACGGAAGTGAACTTTTTTAAATTTTTTGTCAAATTTGACTTGTATTGGTAAATTGGCGCTGACGGGCCTACCTTGCCACTCAGAAATTATTCCGGTAACTTCCCCTTCGAGACCTTTAATATCAAAAGGTTTATTTCTGTGTTCGGGATGGGTATATACCACAACTGATTCTTTGACTCGGACGCGATCGCCAACTTTCATATAAGTAACTCTAACTATTATACGGACATCCCTTACCTAAGCTAGGGTGGGCTCAGGCAACCTTCTTATTGTCTCACAGAGTGGGTTGTTTACATTTAGCACAGTTGTGAGCATCAACAAAATTTAGGTTTATTGGAATTGCTTCCCTGGTCTGATGCCGGTGATTATCGGTGAAAATTATAATGTAAGGTTTTTTCACCCTTAGTTTCACCCTTAGTTGTCTGGGAGCTCCTGCTCGGTAGGTGAAGACTGTGGTAGATTTGGATCGGGTGATGGTAAAAAGCGATCGCGCATTTTCTGGAAGCCCTCAGGAGCTAGTATCCATTGGGTAGTCAGTAAAATAGCCCCAGCACCAACTAGTATACCGACTACCCCCAGCAGCCCAAACAAGGCTCTTATCCAATCCCGGTATGAGCGGGTGGTTTCGGGTTTATTATCATTGGTTGTGGTTATTTCCGCTGGTAGTGATGGAGTCAGAGCGGTTTGCTGCCCCAGATTAACCACCTGTAGTTCTTTAGAGCTAGAGATGTCTCCCAAATTTAGCACTGTCGGATATTGGGGAGAGACAGCACAGTATGTTAGCACCACCGAAATGTCATCTTGACCATTATGTTTAAAGGCCAGGTCAATTAAAGACTCAGCCGCCGATTCCACGGAAAGTCGGTGGCTATTGACTTTTTCGGGTAAATCTCGACCAAATTTTTCAATCAAGTTGTTGTTGCTCAAGCCATCGGAACACAGCAGCAGCAAGCCATCTTCTTCCAAAATAAAGCGTCGCACAGTGGGACGAAGTAATTCAGCCTCCTTTGTCCCTAAGGCTTGAGTGAGTGCTTGTGCATCAGATCGCTGCAACGCTTGTCGATAAAGACTACGACCAAGCTTGACCTCCCGAGTAGCCACATCATCATCCACAGTTAGCTGCTGGCAATAGTCGGGAGTAAGCCAGTAAGCACGACTATCTCCTACACTAGCGATATAGATTTCGTGACCATTGGTTTTCCCTTCTGGTGTATTCACCATTTGGGGTAGTTGTAGCGCTAGGGTTAAGGTGGTAGCCATGCGACGCCGGGATTCTCGTTCTTGTTGATCGTTGCGAGAAGAAATCATGTTATTAGCAACCCGGATAATTGCTGATAGATTCTCAGTTACCAGTTCTGGTGTCATCAGCTCCGGATCTTCGTTCAACTCAGCCAGTAATGCCCGAACCTGTAATTTAATCGACTGTAGTGCTAACTGACTAGCAATTTCCCCCCCTTCGTGACCACCAATGCCATCACAAATAATCGACAGGTGGGGAATCAAGGGGTCTTGGGGTTGCTCTGGGTGCTTAATCAAGTCAGCCTTAGTGGGATAGCAACTGTCTTCATTGTGGCTGTGACTTGAACCAGTTGCGGTGATACCAGCAATCTGTAACCGCAACGGGTGCTGAGCAGCTTGCTCAAGTAATAGGTGATTAAGTTGGGATGCGATCGCACTTAAGGAGGGGTGTTCAGTTTGCAGGTGTTGGGCAATAGCTTGTAGCGGATCCGCCACAGAAACTGAAGCTGTGCGACACCAAGCTTCCCAGCACTCTCCTAGCTGTTTAAGACTAGCATCCACAGAGGGTTCACTCACAGAAGTCGGTTCGGCAGGGGAGTCTCGGGAAACCAATGTATCAAATCCCCTATCCTCTAGACCATTAGACGGTACAACTGGTGATAGACTCGTATCAGCCATTGTATCGCGATATAATTCCCGCAGTCGCAGCCGCCACCCTTCAACTCGCAAATTAGTTGGCACTAACAGGCTAGAAGCCACACCCAATTCTGATAAGGGTATCCATAATTCCCAAATTTGCCAAAGCCAATAGACTTGACGCACTGCGGTAGCAGAAGTCCACATCGACTCCATTGAGGGATATAAGTTGCCATTGGCATCAATGGGGGCATTTTCTAGCAAAATGACTACATCTTGACCAGGTGTAGACAGAAAATTCCGTTGCTGTGGCAACTGGCATATCCCATAAACCTCTGGCACATGGAGGCAGTGGGGATACAAGCGTAGGTAAGGAAGGATATGGCCGTTGATTTGTTCGGGAAAATCCGGTGGCAGTTCTGGCTGCATATCCTGCCAAATTTGCGGGGCAACTACCTGGTAGCGGTCTGCCACTTGTTCTCCAACTGGTAGCTCTACGGCAGCAGAACCAACTGCCCAAAGATAACGATCCACGGCTAATACCTATGAAGTTAATTTACGGCTATACGGTCAAATTCTAGACGGCTGAGATAAATTAGCATTGGTCCGCGCTTATGCCCCACGTCCCCACTTGCATGTCGGCGTGGGATGAATGGCAGACAAGAACTTTGATACTTTGTGATCATCTATAATGAACATAGTAGGGTAATCAAATTAAGAGCTAACCGCCACCTACTACCTAAAAATAGAACTTTTTTGTATTGTTCCGGCGCGGAGGGGCATCTCGTGTCGTAAATATTGCTTGCCGAACGCGCCCCGCGTGGCCTACGGCCTTGTATCCGTTCCCGTTGGGTGGAGTTGGCAAGAAGCCTACACTGACTCGGCGAGTTCAGTTTAGGAGTATGTCACAAGAGGGGTTGTTTGAGCTTTTAAACATTTTCTCTCAAAGTTGTCTAGTAGATTCAAGAAAATTAACATAACTCAGCAACCTATATCTTTGTCTGACGTCAGACAAAATAAATTAGAGTTACCCGCAACTACTTACCCCATACCCTGTATATTATGAGCCGATGGTAAGTTCCTCGATGCTTTGGCTAATTGCCGGGTCAATGCTGTGCTTAGTCGAGCTGTTTGTGCCAACAGCATTTGTTGCTTTCATGATGGGCATCAGTGCTTTGGTCGTAGCATTTGTGATCTCGATTTTGCCCATATCTTATACCCTACAAGTGGGGTTATGGTTGCTGCTTTCCACTGCCTCAGTCTTTTTATCCCGTCGCCTGATGCCCCCTGCTAGAGTGGGCAAAAATTTGGATGCGATGGAAGCTCAAACCTTGACAGAAATTCTGCCAGGGCAAACTGGGCGGGTACTCTATGAAGGCAACTCATGGCGTGCCCGTTGTGAAGACTATGCAGATGCGATCGCACCCAACCAAAAAGTCTACGTAGTGCGTAGGGAAGGCACTACCCTGATTGTTGTGCCTCATCACCTATTGCATGACTGAAGTTGATCGACCAAGGGTGCTCTGCCAGGTTCAGGGGATAGTGATGGGTTAATAGGGTGATGGGGTAATAGAGTCAACGGTAGATTTATTACTCCCCCTAGTGACTAGTTGTTGGGAGTCTCCCTTCTAACCCAGTCCACTGTTTTTTGACAAAAGATAGGTTAAAAAGTCAGGTTGGGCAGATGGGAATAGAGTCAGCTTCAAGCACTTGAGAATCAGACTAAATCAGTTTTCTGCCCTCCCCCACCCATCCGCTCCCCCTCTAACAACAAATTTGTAAAACACTACCAGAAATGGAGGAAAGAGCGTGTCACAGTGGTTTTTGCTTGTGTTTTTAGCTTTGGGCGGTTCAGGTCTTTTCGGTTCCGTCAAGATTATTAATCAAGGAAACCAAGCCTTAGTGGAACGATTGGGAAAATATAGTGGCAAAAAACTCGAACCTGGGCTCAACTTTGTCATTCCCGTGATTGAGCGGGTGGTTTTCCAGCAAACCATTCGGGAAAAAGTCCTTGATGTGCCACCTCAGCCTTGTATCACCTCCGATAATGTTTCCATTACCGTTGACGCTGTGGTGTACTGGCGGATCATGGATATGGAGAAAGCCTACTATAAGGTTGAAGACCTGCGCTCCGCCATGCAGAATTTGGTGCTGACCCAGATTCGAGCTGAAATGGGGAAACTGGAACTGGATCAAACCTTTACTGCTCGCTCTCAAATCAATGAAACCCTACTGCGGGAATTAGACATTTCCACTGATCCTTGGGGAGTTAAAGTCACCCGGGTGGAACTGCGGGACATTGTGCCATCTCAGGCAGTGCAGGACTCAATGGAGTTACAGATGTCCGCAGAACGGCGTAAACGGGCGGCAATTTTGACCTCTGAAGGGGAACGAGAATCTGCGGTTAACACTGCCAGAGGTAAGGCCGAGGCACTAGAGTTAGATGCTGGAGCCCGTAAAAAAGCTGCGATTATGGACGCTGAAGCCCAACAACAGGCAATAGTTCTGAAAGCTCAGGCAGAACGACAGCAGCAGGTTCTCAAGGCACAAGCCACTGCTGAGGCTCTCAAAATTGTGGCTAAGACTCTTGATAATGACCCGAATGCTCGTGATGCCCTCCAGTTTTTACTGGCTCAGAATTATATCGATATGGGTATGCAAGTTGGTACTAGCGAGAGTAGTAAAGTGATGTTCATGGACCCTCGCAGCATTCCAGCAACCATTGAAGGGATGCGTTCGATTGTTGGTGATGGAGACAAGGTTAATCCCAATTCCCTAGGTATTGAGATGAATCAAAGGTAAAGTTCAGCGTCAATAAGCCCCACCTAAACGGGTATCCCCGTTTAGGTGGGGCTTGTGTCTAAACATAAAAAATCTTCCAATCAAGCAAATCCACAGCTGTTAAGACAGCCAAGGGATATAGGAGTCTATTGACAGCGGTTAAAGCCAACGCGGTTTGAACCCGTTGGCCGTGGGATAACCACAGAATACGTGACATACTCCCACACTGAACCGATAGGTCAGTGTGGGCTTCTTGCCAACTCCGCCCATTGGTTAGGATACAAGGCCGTAGGCCACGCGGGGCGCGTTCGGCAAGCTTTATTAACGATACGGTCAGAAGTTACCGCAAGAATAGGGCAGCCTTTA
>NZ_JAAHGN010000177.1:0-9463 GCF_010672485.1 Moorena sp. SIO2C4
GTTCACGCAACAGAAATAAATTTGCCATGCACACATCAAACGTAAAAAAAATCTACAGATGGGTGGTCGCTTAGCAACAGTGAATTTAGCATTACTAATTAACCCCCTACATCGGCATAGGTAAGAAGAGAAACTACTGGTGCTTCGTGGTTTTCTAGGACAATGAACTTCATGCCATTATCCAGGGTAAACTCAGTTACCCGTTGGATCACCCGGTCTAGATAGGGTTGGATTGAGGTTGAGGGTGATGCTGGGGTTTCAGTACGGGCTAATGCGATAGTCGAGAATGTTCCCCAGATTAGGATTGCCGCCCCCAGATAAGATAAAATCGATAGGGACTTGATAGATCCTGTCTTGAATAAGCACCGAAGTGGTCTTAAGTGATCAGCAACACGCTGGAGAAACACGACCAATCCATTCTGTTTAGTCATACAAGGGTGGCAGTAACGAACTTACAGAACTCTCCCACAACGCCCACCGCTTTCTAGGGTGGGATTTAGTGGTACCGCCTTTAGGCGGCGTGAGGTTAACAACTAATAAGCTAGCGTCTCTTCATCAAGTGTTTGACACTCCCCGCCGAAGTAAGAACGGGGATTCTTAGTTCTACGACACGCCTTAAAATTAGCTATCCTGAAAGGCAATATTCAAGCCAAATACCCGTTCAATCAGCAACCAAGCATCAAGCCTAACTTAACTAATCCCAGTGGGCTTATCTCCCTAAGCGCTAGGTACTAGGAGTGTCTAATATAACTGTTTCTCCCTTCCCTCGTTCCCGTGTGCCCCACGGTACGTTATATATTTTGAATTTGCTACTTTACTGGTTTTCGGTATCCGTTAAGACCCATGGGTTTTAGCGGTGCGACCCGTGGCGAATTTAATTAGCCGACGGAAAGCGCACCGGCGAGGTTTTTCGCGCCTCGTGTACTAGCATCGCAATGGTCGTTATTGAATCAGGTAGTACCGACGAATCCTACCTGTGCGCTTTCTACGCAATTATTGTATTATAAACCTTTGCCTTGACAAATTCCGGAAAAATCGCCCGTTTATGGGCACCTCAAGTAGCGTGGCCAAAGGCCAGCTTGAAACCCAAATTTTTGGTCACAATCAAGGCATGATTACCATCACCTACTACTAGAAGCTCAAGCCAACTCTGTCTCAAATTTGACAATTATGGGGTGAAGTGTTGGACAATTTGGATAATAGCGCTACAAGTTTCATTTTGACACCCATGGGAATAATAAATCAGCCAACTCAGTCAGAGACAGAGACCAGGCAACGTATCCTGACAGCAGCACGACGTTTGTTTGCCAGTCGAGGTTATAACGGGACAACCACCAGGGAGTTAGCCAGTTCTGCTCGGGTCGCTGAAGGTACCCTATTTCGTCATTTTGAAAACAAAAAGGCCATTCTGATTGAAGTCGCCACCCAGGGTTGGATAGACATTCTCACCGATTTGCTCACAGAACTCAGTGAAATGGGCAGCTATAAAGCAGTAGCACAGATGATGCGGCGGCGAATGATGCGTATGGGTGAGAATGCGGATCTGATGCGAGTATGCTTTATGGAAGCCCAATTCCACCCAGAATTGCGCGATCGCATTCAGTCAGAAGTGATTATTAAAATGACGGATGTGGCTGAAGCCTTTTTTGAAACCGCCATTGAGCGAGGCATTTATCGCCCTATGAACCCCAAAATTTTGGCTCAGGTGTTCTTGGGCATGTTTGCCGTTGCTGGTTTCAGCCACAATACCATCCTCGATTCAGATGCCTCCCCCAAAGAGATTCAGGAAATGGCAGAAGGCATTGCTGATATTTTCCTCAATGGAGTGTTGGTTAAAGAATAGATAAGGAATGCCTGAAAATAGCAAATTGAAAATGCCAAATGACAATTAACAATCAAGAAATTACTAGTAGACATCTCCAAAAATTAACCTCAAACCCTTGCACTGCCTGGGTCAAAACCGAGTTTCTGGAGATGTCTAGTGACTAACTAAATCTCGTGCTTGTTTAGTCCATCGTGCCACCTGATCAACACCAGGACAAAGGTCTCGGCGCTTCATGGTTGCTACCTGTAGGCGTAAAATATTTTGGTGCAAGCGGTGAGGGGGAGTCTGAGCTAGTTGGGTTAAAGAGCATATTCCTGCATGTAATACTAGTCCACAATATTGGCAGCCAATGCTAGGGATACGGGCTAAATCTGCTAGGGCTACCCATTTATTGACGTACTGAGTCTTTACCTTTAACTGGTTAGCTAGCGCTTGTTTAGCTTGGCCAGTGCTTGCTTTTTGGAGCAATTCCCTAGTGGTGGTAATGCCCAATTCTTTGAGTTTTGATTGATCTTGAATACTTAATCCGGGCAACTGCTCAATTGACCAGTGACTGACTTGGGTAGTTCTCGGAAGTTTGGATTTAGTAGACATCTAGACTACCGGGAAATGATGCTTCTAGATTAATCCAGCCTAGAGCGAACCGCAACAGGGTAATCATACCTTATGGCAGTTCTCTGTTGGGTGAGATACCTCGCCCTTGGGGTTGGGAGTAGGGAAAGGGGAGAGAGAGTGTGGGAAGTGTGGGAAGTGTGGGAAGTGTGGGAAGATGGGGAAATGGGGAGATGGGGAGTCAGATCAGCAACTGGAGTGGAAACCACGCTCAACCTTCAACAAACCACCATACATCAGTATCCGGATCTCGGTTCGGTGGAAATGAATACTGGCTTAGTGTCAAAACCGGCCAGATTACATTTGTGCTTCCAAGAAACTGATGCAACATATATGGACTTCTGTGGATAAGCTTGGTAAAGCTTTACTAGGGCATATGTGGAGAAGTGTATACCTGAGCCTTCAGGATGCGATCGCTCTGCTTGTAATCCTCTATATTCCTAGTTTAATCGGGCAGTTAATTCTCTCCAACAGCTTCTTAGATTTTAGTGTTTGTCTAGATAGTACCATTGGTGTCCAATTTTATGCCAGCTTAATCATCGGTGCCGCTAATTTTTTGCTCTGGATCCTAATTGCGGGTCGCATAATTGGTCGTTTGTGGGCACATTTCAATAATTTCTAATCTAGAATAACCTTTAATTATAACAGTTTTAAATCGGTTAAGGTGCGCGCCTCCTAGGCCGGGGAACCCGGCCTTGGGTCGCACCTGAGGTATGTTCCTTGTTGGTTTTAGAATGAAGTTAAGCCGTAACAAACTTACTTTAGAGCAGGAAGCCAAAGCTGGATTGAATTCCCTACTCCAGCAAACCGCTCAAATTGGTAGTTTTTTTTTCGTCTTGCTGTTACTCAGTCTTGGTAATCCTTCAGGATTAGTCGTCAGTTTGAGTTTTTTTTGGGGAATTGCATTTGTGGCTTGGCAAGAAAAGCAGCGACTGACTGGGAACGGCAAAAGGCAAAAGGCAAAAGGCAAAAGGTAATAGGGAAAGGAAATTTATTGACCTGAGCTCAACCTAAGGGACTTGCGTGTAAAAAAAATACCAATTAAAGTAGGGTGGGCAAAGTACTATTATATAGTATAATCAAAATAAACCAACTGTTTTGCCCACCCTACAAGCTAAAAACTGACTGGGAACGGCAAAAGGCTTGCGTGTAAAAAAAATACCAATTAAAGTAGGGTGGGCAAAGTACTATTATATAGTATAATCAAAATAAACCAACTGTTTTGCCCACCCTACTGGGAACTGACTGGGAACGGCAAAAGGCAAAAGGCAAAAGGCAAAAGATAATAGGGAAAGGAAATTTATTGACCTGAGCTCAACCTAAGGGACTTGCGTGTAAAAAAAATACCAATTAAAGTAGGGTGGGCAAAGTAATATTATATAGTATAATCAAAATAAACCAACTGTTTTGCCCACCCTACAAGCTAAAAACTGACTGGGAACGGCAAAAGGCTTGCGTGTAAAAAAAATACCAATTAAAGTAGGGTGGGCAAAGTAATATTATATAGTATAATCAAAATAAACCAACTGTTTTGCCCACCCTACAAGCTAAAAACTGGTATTTTATTTTTTGGCTACTCCCTAACCATTTTTGAATTCAAAAGGCAAAATTAAGAATTAAAACAGGTATAGCTTTATAATTTTGAATTGCTGAGACCGGATACAGGCTCCTGAATTCATTTATGGGGTAGTTTTGAATTTTGAATTGATAATTTTGAATGGTCGCGAAGGGATTGAGTTCTGGATAACGAAGGCTCATGTCGAACTCACGAAACTTAGTTTAAAAACGCTCTATAGACTCAAATTCCGTTGTTTTTCCGGCATTTGCTGCCTCTCCACAAGTCCGGGGTGTCGGAAATACCTTGCCTGGATTGGCTAAACCCTTGGGATTGAATACCTGATTAACCCATTTCATCGTTTCCAAGTCCGTATACGTGAACATATCTGGCATAAAACAGTTCTTATCCGCACCAATCCCATGTTCCCCAGATATACTCCCCCCTGCTTTGACACAGAGTTTGAGGATTTCGCCACCAACATTTTCTACCTCTTCTAATGCCCCAGGCACCTTTTCATCGTACAAGATTAGGGGGTGTAGATTTCCATCACCCGCATGGAATACGTTAGCTATTGTGTACCCAGATTTCTCACTTAATGCCTCAATCTCCCTCAAAACACCCGCTAACTCAGTGCGAGGAATCACCCCATCTTGGACGAAATAATTGGGGCTAATCTTCCCTGCCGCAGCAAAAGCCGCTTTGCGACCTTTCCATAATTTCAGGCGGGTTTCTTCGTCCCTAGCCGTCGTGATATTTCTTGCCCCATTCTGTTTACACAGTTGGGCAACCCGCCGTTTATTAGTATCCACTTCTACCTTTAAGCCATCCAGTTCTACCAGCAATATTGCTCCAGCATCCCTCGGATAACAACCTGTTGCCACTACGTCCTCTACCGCATTGATGCTGAGATTATCCATCATTTCCATGCCCGCAGGAATGATCCCAGCACCAATAATGTCAGTCACTGCAGTACCAGCAGCTTCAATGCTAGTAAAGTCCGCTAGGAGGACACAAATTGATTCTGGTCTCTTGAGGATGCGCAGGGTAATTTCTGTAGCGATCCCCAAGGTGCCTTCGGAACCAACAAATAAGCCGGTTAGGTCGTAACCAGGCATTTCTTGAACTGATCCCCCTACATCCACAATTGAACCGTCCGGAAGAACCAATTTTAACCCCATGACGTGATTAGTGGTCACACCATATTTGAGGCAATGGACACCACCAGAGTTCTCAGCCACATTGCCACCAATGGAACAAATAATTTGACTGGAGGGATCAGGGGCATAATAGAAACCCGCACCACTTACCGCTTGGGTCACCCAGTTGTTGATTAAGCCTGGTTGTACTACAATTCGCTGATTTTCCAGGTCAATGTCCAGGATACCCTTCATTAGGGCAGTGACAATCAACACACCATCTTCTATAGGTAGAGCACCACCGGATAATCCGGTGCCAGCACCCCGTGCCACCCAAGGAATAGAATAGCGATCGCATATCTTAAGCACCTCTGAGACTTGTTCGGTAGTGCGTGGTAGCACTACTACCGCTGGTCGTTGGCGATAGCTGGCCAGACCATCACATTCATAGGTCAACAATTCTTCACGACGTTGAACCACACCATTTTTGCCTACTATCGCCACAAATTTCTTAATGATTGGGGTCCAGTCAGTCTTATGATTCGTCATGTTTCAATAGCGATAGAATAATGTGAACTACCTGACGTTGAAGACTTTCTAGTTTAAGGTGTGTGAACTACCTGATCTTGAAGACTTTCTAGTTTAAGGTGGTCGCTAATCACTTAAGCTAATCCCGTCAGCCGATTTTGATCAAACTTCTCAAAAGCGATGCAGAGGTGCGACCCGTGGCGAATTTAATTCGACGACTGTAAACGCACCATTACGGTCTTGGGGGTTTCCCCCACTCGCTATTGCATCAAGAAAAGGTATTAATTATGAAGTATAACGTTTAATGTCTCCTATTTACCTTAATATTTACCTGGCCTGAAATGGGGTAAATAGTTTCGAACTCAATTGCTCATACCTCCTTCAGACTTCTTAGCCATATACCTTCTGGTGCCTTGAACCTACGGGAAGCTAGGGGGGGGGAACTTAGAACCCCTTCGGCGTATAGTCTACATACTTTAGTTAGAGTTTACCATTCCCAAATAATAGAGTTTACCATTCCCAAATAATTTTAATTTTGTAGTTGTGGATTCCTGCTTTTCATTCTTAACCCTTCATAAATCTGTCCCTACTGGTCAAGATACCTTGGCTGGTGGTATATCTCAAGTCACTATACGTGCTGCTCAATGTGAGGATATCAGCACTGTAGCAGATATTCTTGCAGATAGCTTTCACCCTCAAAAAGGGCTCATCAGCTGGCTTCACCCTCTATTAAGACTGGGTATTTACGAAGATTTGCGCCACAGACTGGGATCTAGTTTACCCCATTACCTGTGTTTAGTCGCCGTCACTACCGTTTCCGGTTCTGCTGGTACCAGTGACATGCTAGCTGGTACTGTAGAGCTAACACTCCGTTCTCGCTATTGCTGGCCAAAGCCCAACTGCCAACATCTTTACCTGTCCAATCTGGCTGTCAGAAAGTCTTGTCGGCGGCAAGGAGTCGGAGAAAATTTGCTCTTGGCTTGTGAGCAAACTGCCCTAGAATGGGGCTTTCAAGACCTCTACTTGCATGTTTTGGAAAACAATTATCAGGCCAGGCAACTTTATCTCAAGAGGGGATATGAACTGCATCGGGTAGAACCAAGCTATACCGGAGGATTGCTTAGGCTTCCCAAACGCCTGCTCTTACACAAGCAGATTAATCCTGCTGGTTTTAGTTCACCGGGTCAGAGTCTGTCTTAGTAGGCTGAATTTCGTCATAATGGAGTTATCAAGCTGACGAATAACACATACATTTGGTGATTTATCACATTGACAAAACAAACAAAATATGTAATACAACATTTTTGTTCAGACTATCTGTAGCAGAGTATCGTTTTTGGTAACAGATCAAAAAGGGGGTTATTGATAAAGCTTTCAAGAAAATTGTTGTTTGAAGACCTCGCCAGGGTCGAAATTTAGTTGATTTGTGTTACGGTCTACTTGTAAATCCCATGAAATCTACGGTACTAAACCACAAAAGTTGCTTTATACCGATAAATTGTAGCTATTGATACCAAATCATCTATAATTTAGTATCTAGCCATACAAAGTTTTGGTGTCTTGAAGCCATTTTGAGGTGTTTTTTGATAACTATAAACTTAGGTTAAACCCAAGTTTATAGTTGGAAATGGTAGTTGAACAAAACTTGACTCTCCCTTTTGTGTATTTTCAAAAATTTACAGTTATTTTAAGGAAAGCGGATCGGGGCTTTTAGCTTGGGTGCTTACCTGCTCTAAGATATTACGCCATATAGTTTCAGATGGAGAGTGAATACCAACACTATTACCAGATAGCTCTTTACCCAAAGGAGGTGGTTGGTCACAACCAGGGTCTCGCCAATCCTCAACCCCTAAGTGGCATGAACCAGGAAAGCCTGAACCTCTGCAAGAATAAGATGAGAGACTCACAGCCATCAGAAATTCTCTCGCAATTTCGGGATAAACAATTGTTAATTGTTAATAGTAGGCGTCGCAATGGCCTAATCATATATAAGCACTACCATGCAGAATTCGCAGGACCAGGTTCGGCTGTAGGAGGAATATTTGATCTTGATTGTCAGGGAGTAGTCCCAGTGGGCAATCTGTCTTTGGTTTCTCCAGAATCAGCTGAAGAGCGACGGCGTGCTTATTTGATTCGGCGGCAATGGATTCGACTGACTAAACAAATTACAGAAGATCCAAGTCCGATAAAACGAACCCAACAGATTCTTGAACAGTTTGAGGGATTTGGTTTTGATGCCAACACTATTGCCCAACTGCCAGATGAAGCCTTTGCTCTGCTGGTAGGGGTTTTGCCCTATACAATCAGGAAGGTACGTAACGCCCCTCACCATGAGCATTAAGTCTGGAATCCTTTGGCTGATGCTGATCGTCTCAATTGATTAGAAAATTTCTAAATTTAGATTTAGATCTCCGGAATCCCCCCAGCTCCGGGTCTCACGAAGCATTATTTAACAGAGTGCAATGATTAGAGCGACTAGCGCTATAGTAGGTAATGGGTAATGGGTAATGGGTAATGGATAAGAGATAATTTTGCCAACCCCCTACCTATCACCATTTACTGTTCACCATGGATTATCCTGGGTGCCATCAGATCAGCCTCTGTAGTTGGCGAATAGAGCAATTTCAGCTATAACAGCCCATAGGGTATTTGGCGGGCTTGTCGAAATAATGGAGATAGTTGATTAGTATCTTACTATCTAAACTATCTAAGGAATTGTCGGTGTTTAGCCACTTGGTTACTATGAATGATTTTGACATACTTAAAAAAACTATCGATCGCCTCAGAAGCGAACGAGATGATCTCAAGAAAGAACTAGATACCTACCGAAGTTATCTGGATAAGCGCTCTACAGATATCAGAGCTTTAATTTATACAGAATTACAACTATTTTCACCCAAAATAGCTGAGGAACTCAGGAAGGAATTTAGAACACAATTTCACCTAGTGATTGGCTTGTTGGTTTTTACTACCCTATTGACCACCGTCAGTGGTTTTGTAGTCATGTCTAGTCTTGTTGATAGTTCTGTAAAAGGACATCTAAAAAATCAAGAAGAACAACTTGATAAACTCAACAAACGTATAAATAATTCTCTATTTGATAACCGAGTTGATCTGCAAGGTCTTCAGCAACAAACTCAAACTATCAAAGCCCAAACTCAAGACTATCAAAAACAAGCTCAGTATCTAAATAGTAAGGTGCAAAGCTTAGATATCAACGCTTCTACTATAGAGAAAAAACTTAATGCTCTTCTAGAATCAGACCCAGTCGCCTTGGGAGATATAGTTGAACGGATCAATAACTTAACTCAAGATAGTAATCAGCTGATTACTATCTCTCGAAGTATCGAAGAAGTGGCTAGTTCACAGATTAGACTGGAGAGTGGAGAAATTTCTGTTAGGGAAGGGAATTTATCAAAGGGTGATGGCAGACGAAGAATATCAGGTGAGCAAAAGTTTAATACCAACTTTGCTTCTGAGCCTGTGGTTTATATTGCTTTAAACGACATCGATAGTGATAATGATGAAAATCTCCGATTAAAAGTTGATGTCACTGATGTCAACCGAGAGGGGTTTCATTATGTATTGGAAACCTGGGGAGACACGCGGGTTTACAGTGCTAATGCAAGTTGGTTTGCCTATGGCAAATAAATCAGATCTAGTCCGGTTTAATACTTACTAATTGAATGCTGTCTGTCAAGGAAAATGGATTCAGCGCTGCATCGCTATTTCCTATTCCCTATTGCCTGGGCGCAGCGCTATAGTTTTTCCACCGACGAATTCGGTCAGGGTAAATAGTTTTGA
>NZ_JAAHGN010000178.1:0-9449 GCF_010672485.1 Moorena sp. SIO2C4
TATCTTCCCGAGTATAGTCCTGATTATAACTTAATTGAATTGGTTTGGCATTCAGCAAAAGAATATATTGCCAATCGAGTTTTCAAATCAATTGAAGAATTAGAATGTTTGTTAAATCATCTTTTAAATGAAGGAGGGTTAATTATAAAATGGGTACGAAAAATAAAAAACAAAGGCAATGCTGTTATCACAGTTTAAATGCGCAACAGCTTAAAAGCACAGGCTCTTAACTTTTCTTTGTTAGCTTGCTCCTGTACGACTATAAAGCGCCAGGGTTGTAAATTGAAACCAGAAGGCGATCGCACTCCTAAGCGAAAAATTTCTGTTAAGATTTCTTTGGGAATTGGATCAGGACGAAATGAACGGGCAGCACGACGCTGTTCTATTGCTTCTTTTAATCCCATTGATGGTGATAGTTCGTTCATAGTTAGTTATTTGAAGGTTTAAAGTTGATAGGTTTAAAGTTGATAGGTTGAAGGTTTACAGGTTGAAGGTTTACAGGTTGAAGGTTTACAGGTTGAAGGTTGAAGTGTGTAGGGTGCGTTAGGGGTGCGCCTTGCCATCATTTCAACTTCGTAGCCAATAGCCCCGTAACGCACCACCGAAGGGCTCGAACTCATTTTCCACCTGGTAGTAAGCGTTGGTAAAGCCCGTCCCGTAACGCACCACTAGGTCAAACTAGATATCAATACCAAGCAAAAATTTGATATCTAGTGTTGAATAAATAAGCAATTAATTCGTACTTTATGACTATCTTTATCCTCTCAACTATAGTTTTATAAATTACCTATTAACTAGGAGCTATTACCCTGGCTAATTCTAGAATTTGGTAACGCAGTTTATGCTCTTAATTACTTGATGTTTTTACTCCATAGAAGCTTATATTACTAGCTTAGGTAGTAATTTGAATTTTGTCTAATATAATTTTTGGAGGGACTTGATACCTCGAAAGGTATGACTGATGCTATCTAACATTGAACTTAATCATCTTAAGACTTTTCTGGTCGTGGCGGAAGAGATGAATTTTGGGCGAGCTGCAGAGCGGCTTCATATTGCTCAACCGCCTCTGAGTCGTCAAATTAAACGCCTTGAGGAAAGCTTGGGGGTACAGCTTTTTCATCGTACCAAGCCCCAGATTCAACTAACTGAAGCTGGTAGGGCGTTGGTGTTAGAGGCGCGAAGGATCCTCAAGCAGGTGGATTTGGGTGTCCAAGTGACTCAGCGAGCTAGTCGTGGGGAAATTGGCCAGATTATCTTGGGGTTTGAGGGATTTTCTTCAGCTGATATTGTCCCGTTATCGATTCAAGCTTATAAGCAGCAATTCCCTGATGTACACATTGTGGCTAAGGAGATGTCAACTGGGGAACAACTTCAGGCATTGTTGGAGCAACGGATTGATTTGGGTTTTATTGTGCCTCGCAAGGTGGATGAATCACTGATGCTGGAAACGATTCTGCGAGAACCGTTGGTGTTGGCAGTATCTGAAACTCATCCCCTAGCTAGTCAAGATCAGGTGCAACTAGGTCAACTCCAGGATGAACCGTTTATTCTCGGATTAAATACGGATCAATGTGGTTTATATTCGGCGGTGATTCGTGTCTGTCACCAGGCTGGCTTTACTCCTGAGGTGAGTCAAGTAACCAATGAAACCCAACTGATGTTGGGATTTGTGGCAGCGGGTATGGGAATTGCTCTATTGCCCAATTCGATCAGACGTTTTCGTCGAGATGGGGTAGTGTATCGGTCAGTACAACCTTCTACAGCAGAGATTGTGTTAGCGATCGGATGGCGTATTACTAATTCTTGTCCTACTCTTGAGCAGTTTTTACAAGTAGTTAGAGATACAGCCAATCTGTAAGCATTCAGCCGTCAGCTGTCAGCTTTTTAATAAAAGAGATAAGTATTAAGCTGTTCAGCATTTAGATTGGGATACCTAAATTGCTCAAAGGGAACAGGGAAAAGGGAACAGGGAACAGGGAACAACCAATTTAAATGCACATCAGCTTAGAATACGGCGGTTTGCATAACTATCAGGTACACAGGATTGTTTGCCCACTTCCGACTTCCGACTTCCCTGCTCCGAAGTCCCTGCTTCCTAAAACCCAAGAATTTGTACCTAACTCAATTGCAAACCGCTGTACTCAGTCCCCAACCAGTACTTATAGTATGGTTGGGGATTTTATCCTAGTTAGTAAGGTACGAATGGTAATATCTACAACTACTTTCAGCATTAATAGCTCCAAGAGTTTAAAAAAAACTTCCGTTAGTCCAAGTTCTCCGAGAATTGAATAAGAAGTGTCTTTAGCAGAATAAACCTCTATGAGATTGTCAAACAGTAATCACAATAGATTTAATTTATTCAATAAACCTAAGATTATTAATTCTTACTCTTATCCTGAGACCATATAATAAATAAATACAATAACCATATAACAAGACTAACAAGACTTAATATTAAAGCCTCTTTATGAAACCCTAACTTATATAAAATAGTTAGAAAAATCCCAGAAACTGCCAAGATCAAATAAAAATTACTTACTCTAATCTGTTTAACCTCTTCATATATTTTTAAAAATGTTTGTCCTATAAGTGAAAGTGGTTGATCAAATATATTTCTTAGAAAATATAATGTAATTAAAAACGACAATATATATACCCAAGGGATTATCTTGTCAGTCTCAAAAAAAATAAATAATAATAGTAAGCTAAAATTGGCAACAAACCAAGATAGACCTGCTATCATTATAAAAGCTGCTATTATTTGGATTAAACCTATTATTAAAGCTAAGTAAATCATAATAACTCCTATCAATTACTTAAAGATAATGATAATCTTAGTAACTCGACACACACTAAAAATAACCCATATTTAGTTATCAGTATTTTATTTTACTTTTATGCAAATTTTTAAATATTTTTAATTTTAGGGATAGGTTGTTTAGGTTAAATCAGGTTTCTTCGATACTACGGCCAGGGTAAACGCATCTAATTTTTTTATTCCTACATATAGTGTTTATTTAATTTAATGAACACTATATGTATAAAATCTATTGTCAATAAGCACAATAATACTGGGTTTATTGAGAACTACCCCCGGTTTATTGACAAGATGCGCTTACCCTGTAACTGGTTTGCTCATTGTTGTTACTGTACCTCATAGTTATGCAAACCGTCGTAATGTTGAGTTACGTCACCTATCAGCTATCATCTATCAGCTTATGGGCGCTTGGGCAAGCTACACCGAACAGCTTTTGAATAAGTAATGCAGCGCGGTCTTGGGGGTTCCCCCATGAGCAACTGCCGTGGTTTCCCCGGAGACGAAACCTTAGAGAGGTGCGGCTCGTTCTAGCTAAGGAGCCTCCCGTAGTAGGGAGGGGTATGAGCTAGGGGCGCGAAGAGTAATCTTCAAAACCCAACTAACTGTTGAATGGTGGTGAAAGTCCACCCCTTGAAGAGACAAGTGACTCCTTATCTGGCCACACCGAGGTGGGCGGCAACCCACCAGAGTGACGCTGGCATCAGGGCGGAATCAGAGGTAAATCAGATGTGCCACACTGCCGCTAAAAGGGAGGCGACATGGGTAGATTAACAAAAGTCCTTAAAAAGTGTCTGACGGTCAAGCCGCAATCTGAAGAGAATATGCGAGACTTTATCCTTTTATTCTCACGATGCTTTCTTTCTGGTAATCGTAATCTCTGAGAAGAGGATAGGCAAAATGGTTAGAAGTTACCGCAAGAATAGTGGAGCCTTTATAGTTAGTCGGCTATGGGTAAAAGGGTTAAAAATTTTGTAGTAAGGCTCCACTATTCTAAGGTTTCATCTCCGGACTGCCCTAAATCGTCAAAACAATCTAACAGTTGGAACGAGTAAAAACGACAGCAAAAAGAGTCTGGGGAAAGGTCGAAACCTCAGTAAGTTATGCCAAACTTAATCCTCACTGTCGGGTAAGATGCAGTCGAATAACTGACTGCGGGTATCCAGAAAACACAAACTCTAGGAGAGTATAGGTAGACGCATGTCCAATAGATATAGCGACCTCTGGAAAAGTCAAAAGTGGAAAAAACTCCGCCAAGACTTATTCCGCCTACAAAAGCGAGTGTTCAAAGCGATTCGAGATGGTGACCTGAAGAAGGCGCGGTCTTTACAAAAACTGATTCTGAAATCCCGTGCAGCACAACTTTTGGCTGTCCGTCAAGTCACACAATTGAATAAAGGGAAAAAGACGGCTGGAGTTGATGGCCTGTCAAGCCTCAACTACAGACAGCGAATGGAACTGGTAGAAACATTGAACGACCATGCCTCTGACTGGAAGCATAGCCGAGTTCGTGAAATTCCAATCCCGAAAAAGAATGGAAAAGTAAGAATGTTGAAAATACCAACTATCGCTGACCGAGCCTGGCAATGTCTAATTAAGTTTGCGCTAGAACCAGCTCATGAAGCAGGTTTTAGCGGAGATAGCTACGGATTCCGCACCGGTAGATGTGCTCAAGACGTACAAAAACGCTTACAGCTACATCTAAAATCGGACAAAAACGGAATCAACAAAAGGGTGATCGAATTAGACATCAAAAAATGCTTTGACCGTATCTCACATAACTCCATAATGGAGCGCGTCATAGCCCCGGCAGCTATCAAAAAGGGAATATTCCGATGTCTTAAAGCAGGAGTAAATCCCGAGTTTCCGGAGCAAGGCACACCTCAAGGGGGAGTAGTGAGTCCCTAAAGCGCCAACATCGCACTCGACGGAATAGAGGACATACACACCAGTCTGAGATATGCCGACGATATGGTGTTCATCCTTAAGCCAAAAGACAATGCTGAGAAGATACTAGACAAAGTTAAAGCCTTCCTAGCAGAGCGCGGAATGGAAATCAGTGAAGAAAAGACCAAGTTAACTAAAACGACAGACGGGTTTGACTTCCTATGAAGTTACCGTAATAATAAAGAAGCCTTTACAGGGGACAGACTATGCAAAAAAGGGTTAAAAATTATTAATTAAGGCTTCTTTATTCTAAGGTTTCGTCTCCGTGGCTGGAATTTCCTCCTCCAGAAAAACGGAAAGTTTCGGTCAATTCCCTCAGAGGAAAACCACCGAAACATCCGGAAGAAGATTAAAACTGTGGTCAACAGCTCGAATTATGGTGCTGAAATAAAAGCAACGAAACTAGCACCCATCGTGCGCGGTTGGCGAAACTACCATAGTAGCTGTGATATGAACAGCAGCAGGGATTCCTTATGGTTCATGGGCAACACTGCCCACCGAAAGTTCCGAAAGGAAAAGAAAGTAAGTCGGTATAGAGCTACAGAACTATGCAAAAAGGCATTCCCAAAAGTGGGGTACAAACAAAACCAACACGTAAACGTAAGGGGCACCAAGTCACCCTACGACGGCGACCTGGTATACTGGAGTAATCGAAATTCCCGATTATACTCCGATGCTACGTCAGAAGCTTTGAAAAAGCAAAACCATTCCTGCGGATATTGCGGGTTGAGGTTGATCGAAGACGAGGATGTACATCTTCATCACATAGATGGAAACCACGACAACTGGTCAAAAAAGAACCTATCAGCAGTTCACCAAAGCTGCCACCAGCAAATACATTGGAGCAAAAGCGAGGTGCGCTTTCCAATGGGCAGATAAACTGCCCCTGGGTCGCACCTCAGCTAAGGATATCTAGGAGCCGTGTGAGGCGAAAGTTTCATGCACGGTTCTGAAGGAGAGGTGCTCCCCGTAATAGGGGACATCGACTCTAATTGGAGCCTTTATAGTCGGAGTCGGCAGGTTATAGGTAAAAGGTTTAAGTCTTTTGTAATAAGGCTCCACTCTCTTACGGTAACTTTAAACCATGAGCGACTGGATCAAGACAACAAGTAACCATTCTTTTAATCTGAATTGAGTCTGCATGATAGCTGACCGCTAACGCCACGCACTTCAAGCAGGGTGCCCGTAGCGCATATGCTTATATGGGCTTTTCCCCAGACTTTCAATGTTATTTTAAGCTCACGGCTGACAGCTGACAGCTGTTCGCGTAGCCTGCCCGTAGCGCATATGCTTACAAATAACCTTCAACATTTACCCTTTAACTATTGTTTTTAACAAAACTCGCGGAATTCCCCAACCTCGTGCGTTGTAGGTTGGGTTAGAAGTTACCGCAAGAATAGGGCAGCCTTTATGGTTGGTCGGCTATGCATAAAAGGTTTAAAACTTATTGATTAAGGCTGCCCTATTCTAAGGTTTCGTCTCCGGGATGGATAGCGAGCCAGGAAATTCATCTTATCCCTTGACATATTACTACTAAATACATATAATATTAAGCAAGGTCGATAACAAGGTTGAGTGCAGTGAAACATAAAGCCGTCAAAGTTAGAATTTATCCCACGCAAGAACAAGTTCAAGTATTAGCTCAGCATTTTGGATGTGCTCGCTGGTGGTGGAACTATGCCTTGAATCAGTGCATAGAAACCTATAAAGAAACTGGCTTTGGGCTAAAGCAATCTGCACTCAACTCTATGTTGCCAAAGCTCAAGAAACAAAAGGAGACTGAATGGCTGAAAGATTGTTACTCTCAGGTTCTGCAATCCGTGAGTCTCAATCTTAGTCGTGCTTACCAAAATTTTTTTGAGGGAAGAGCAAAATATCCTAGATTCAAGTCGTACCATCACCGTCAATCAATCCAGTATCCTCAAAACGTAAAACAGGTAGGAGATTGCCTTAAATTCCCTGGAAAACTAGGAATTGTCAAGGCAGTAATTCACCGACCACTGGATGGAGAATTTAAAACTGTGACAGTCAGTAAAACTCCTTCCGGAAAATATTATGCTTCTGTGTTAATGGAGTACGAGGGTGATGGAGTGAAGCTGTTAAAGAACGGAGGTGCGCTTGACCTAGGCGAATTAAATTCGCCTAGGTCAAGCGCACCTAAGGTGATCGGTATTGACTTAGGTATCAAAGATTTGGCGATTACCTATGACGGTGAAAAGACCTCTAAGTTCAGTAATCCCAAGCATCTGGCTAAGTATGAAAAGAAGTTAGCCAAAAAACAGCGTATTGCTGCTCGAAAGAAAAAAGGCAGCAGTGGGCGTAAAAAGGCCAGAAAGATTGTAGCTAAGGTATACGAGCGAATTGGAAATGTCCGCCAAGACTACCTACATAAGCTGTCTAGAAAGATAGTAGATCAGAACCAAGTAGTGGTAGTCGAAAACCTGAATGTCAAGGGCATGGTTCGTAACCATAAATTAGCTAAAGCAATTTCTGATCTGGGCTGGGGAACCTTTGTCAATTTCCTTTCTTACAAATGCGAAAAAGAAGGGAAAGTATTGGTAGAGATAAATCGGTGGTTCCCCAGTTCTAAGACCTGTTCTAATTGTCATTATCAAATCAAAGAGTTACCACTTGACTTAAGGACTTGGACTTGTCCAAGTTGTGGAACTCACCACGATAGAGATGGTAATGCGGCAAAAAATATTAGGGCAGAAGGAATCAGAATGCTATCCTCCTCTGGGACGGGGGGGGACAACGCCAGTGGAGAAGAAGTAAGACCAAGACGTGGGCGTCCGTCCAAGTTAAGGCGTTCTTCCGTGAAGCTGGAAGCCCCGACCTCTACGAAGTAGGTCGGGGTAGTTCACCTATTATATTTAACTGAGCAACCGTAAGGCTGAGTGACTGTTGTTTCTACTGGTTTATTAGTAATAACACTATCCACAGCAGCTTGGACATAGTTGCTAGCAGTTTCTACATCGGCTGGATTAGCTGAGGGTTTATTATCAATTGCTCCCATGTATTTTAAGACTCCATCAGTATCAATAACATACATATGGGGTGTGGTGCGAGCTTGATATAGACGACCAATGGTGCCTTCGGAGTCTATAATTACTGCTGTGGGATTAGCGCTACTGCTTTTAATCAATTCATTGGCTTTTTGAGGGGTGACATGACCTTGCTTTCCTGGAGCTGAAGAGATTATGGATAACCAGACTACTCCTTTGCTGGTGGCTTCTTTCTGAAGTTTCTGCATGTTACCGCTGTTGTAATGTTTGCGGACAAAGGGACATTGGTGATTAGTCCATTCTAATACTACGACTTTGCCTTTGAAATCACTGAGCTTGTGGGTGGTATTGTTGCTATCAACTCCAGTGAATTCTGGTGCTTTTTCATCAATATTTAATGGTGATGATGCTGCAATTGCGGTGGATACTTGACTTGTATTTTTGGCATCTTTGGTGAGGGGATTAGTCTGGCATCCAGTGATAATTAAGGCTAGGGCTACTAATCCAGTGGTGGTAATTTTATGACCGTTAAATTTGAGAAAGTTGTTCATGTTTTTTGATGGCTGATTGTTGATTATTGATTGTTGATTGTTGATTATTACTTGTTACTTGTTATTTGCCATTTCATTAAATTCTACCTAAATTTTATATAGGGATCCTAAATTAATTGTGATAATTTTTGATGCCATATTCCCTACTCCCTACTCCCAAATCCGCTGGGGTGCATCTCTTGTTTGCTGTTTGACCCGATGGTGCGTTACGGGGCTGGCTATCTTAACACTGGTTTAGAGGCAGAAAATGAGGGCTCGCCCGCCCCTAACGCACCCTACGCTACTCCCGACTCCTGACTCCGTTTGCTATAGTTTTTTGATGGCACGTTGAACTTGCTCTGGGGATAGAATCTGAGGTAGTATAATCGGCTGGGTAAATTCTGAGTCTGGTGGATACAATACATAAAGGGGTACGCCACTACGTCCGAAGGATTCTAGAGCTTTGGTGATGGCTGGGTCACGATTAGTCCAATCTGCTTTGAGTAGGGCAATTTTTTTAGACTCAAAGGCGGCTATGGTTTCTGGCTGGTTGAGGGCTACACGCTCATTAACTAGACAGGTAATGCACCAGGATGCTGAAAAATTCAGGAATACTGGGCTTCCTGATTGCCTTAGTTTAACTAGTCGTTGAGCTGTATAGCCTTGCCATTTGATGCCGTTATTTTGATTATGGGTCAGTGCAGTAGGAGTGGTGGTGGAAACTTGGGCTAAGCTCAGGGAAAATCCTAGGGCGACTAAGGCGCAGATTGAGCCAAGATGCTTTCCTAGAGGGGGGAGTAGGCGGGTTTTTTGGTGCAACCAAGTGGCAAAGGCAATTAGGATTAGCCCTGTTAGGGCAGCTGCTAAACCGTTGGTTCCAGTTTGCTGGACTAATACCCAGATTAACCAGGCGGTGGCGGCGTACATGGGGAATGCCAGAAGCTGTTGGAAGGTTTCCATCCATGCTCCTGGTTTGGGTAAAATACGCTGCAATCCTGGGGTGAAGCTAATGGCTAGGTAGGGCAGGGCTAGCCCAAGACCGAGCATTTCAAAGATTGCGATCGCTATCGGTACGGATTGGGTCAGGGCTACTCCCAGGGCGGTTGCCATGAATGGTGCGGTGCAGGGAGTGGCGACTACGGTGGCAAAGAC
>NZ_JAAHGN010000179.1:0-9408 GCF_010672485.1 Moorena sp. SIO2C4
TATTTCAAAATCATCATTTCAAATCAATAGTTTGTTATCTGCATGAGGAAGGAAAAGCATTGTTGTACTAAGCCTTGAAATGTTAAAATTGTGTGCAAGCGTGACATCGTTCACTACCTGCGTTTGATCAACTATTGCCTAGTTGTTGGTGGTACTGGTCCTCTAGATGAGTGGGGTATTGCTGGCGCTCGTGAAGTGTACAAAGCCTTAGGTATCGATGCAGCTACCTATGTTACTGGTTTGACCTTCCTCCGGGATCGTGGTTGCGCTCCTCGTGATATGTCTGCCCAAGCCTTGGTTGAATACCGGGGTTATCTTGACTATGTAATCAACTCCATGTCATAGGATTATTGCTATCCACTGTTTGTAGTGATTAGCTGCCTCTAGTACTTTGGACTAAAGGGGGATCTTAGGAAAGTGCTGTGCCTGAATCAGGTTCAGCACTTTCCTAAGAACCCCTTAGTTGTTGTTATCGAAACTCCTGAATCAAGTTAGTTTTCTCTAACTCAGGTTATAGACTGATGACTACTCATATTTTTGTAAGCAGTCAGCAGTCAGCAGTCAGCAGTCAGCAGTCAGCAGTCAGCTTTATGAATCCCTGACAGCAGAGATAACAGAGATTAAACGAATGCTTACCTATTTTATTCAAAAGCACCTCAATTAGCGTGGGCTATGGGCATAAGCTGATAGCTGATAACTGATAGCTGATAACTGTTCGCGTAGCGTGTGCGTAGCACATAAGCTGATGGCTGAATGCTTACCTATTTGTATACTGATATTTACTACTATCTACTAATGTCTACAGAAGAGTTATATCAACAATTAAAACATAAAAATCCTAGACTCAGAGAAAGAGCCATGCGGCAGATTGCAGCAGAGCGCACCGAGAATACTATTCCTGAGTTGATGGCAATTTTGGGTGATGAGGATGTGGTTTATCGGCGAGCAGCAGTGCAAACTCTAGGTGTGATTGGTCTTGATGCTGTACCGGTATTGGCAGAAACTTTAACAACCAGTGAAAATAACACTGTACGAGCTAGCTGTGCTAAAGCGCTGGCTGCGATCGCTCTTAACTACTCAGAAGAAACCTTCCCAACTGTGGGGTTGCAGAGTCTACAAACCGCCCTTAAAGACCCAGATCCCGTTGTCAAAATATCGACAGTTGGCGCACTGGGAACCATTGGTCCACCAGCTTTTGAAGCCCTAGTGGCTGCTTTGGACATCGATGATATTGCCCTTCAAGTTGCTGTGCTACATGCCCTAGGTTCTTTGGGAGATGAGAGAGCTATGGAAGTGCTATCTGCTACCGCTGAAAATCAGGAAGCCGACCCCTATATCCGAGAATCAGCGGCTAGTTCGATATCACGCTTGGAACAGGTGATCAACTTTGGTTCAAGCAGAAAACGATCTCCATAATAAGACCAGAATAATCCAATTATTTGTTGTCCTTGAATGCCAAAACTATCCCCAAAACTATCAACTAAGAAAGCCAGGGGACTTGACATTATTATTGATGCTTTCGGGCACTAACTAAAACAATCTCCGGCTACGCCTCTTATTCAACTCTGCTTTGCCAAGGGTTGCCCAACGCTTTAACTCAACAATTTGTTTTTGTAAAGTGGCGATACGATCCTCTTGCTCTTGATTATGCTGTGTCAAAGACTCATAACTCTCGGTAGGTTGATTAGCGGGAGATTGTTGCTCAGACAACTGATGCTCTAACTCAGCAATACGCTTCTCTTGGTCTTGAGTTTGCTGCTGTAGAAACTGATTACTTTTACTTTCTACTTGTTGGGCCGCCTGAGATTCTTGCTCAGCTAGCTGCTTCTGTAACTTGTTAACCAGATTAGCTTGCTGTTGAGCCTGCTGTTGCAGAGCCTGGTTACTCTCTACCTGTTGTGTTGCTAGAGATTTTTGTTCAGACAGCTGTTGCTGTAAGTCTTCAATCAAATTAGCTTGCTCTTTAGCCTGCTGTTGTAAAGACTGATAGCTTTCGGTTTGTTCAGCAGTTTCAGATTCTTGCTCTGCGAGCTGCTTCTGTAACTTGTTAACCAGATTAGCTTGCTCTTTAGCCTGCTGTTGTAAAGACTGATAGCTTTCGGTCTGTTCAGCAGTTTCAGATTTTTGGTCTGCGAGCTGCTTCTGTAATTTCTTAACCAGATTAGATTGCTCTTTAGCCTGCTGTTGTAAAGACTGATAACTTTCTGTCTGTTCAGCAGTTTCGGATTTTTGCTCGGCTAGCTGCTTCTGTAATTTCTTAACCAGATTAGATTGCTCTTTAGCCTGCTTTTGTAAAGACTGATAGCTTTCGGTTTGTTCAGCAGTTTCAGATTTTTGCTCGGCTAACTCCTTCTGTAATTTCTTAACCAGATTAGATTGCTCTTTAGCCTGCTTTTGCAAAGACTGATAACTTTCGGTCTGTTCAGCAGTTTCAGATTTTTGGTCAGCTAGCTGCTTCTGTAATTTCTTAACCAGATTAGCTTGCTCTTTAGCCTGCTGTTGCAGAGACTGATAACTTTCGGTCTGTTCAGCAGTTTCAGATTTTTGGTCAGCTAGCTGCTTCTGTAAGTCTTCAATCACATTAGCTTGCTCTTGAGCCTGCTGTTGTAAAGACTGGTAATCTTCTTGGGATACACCAGAAGTACCAGACTCAGACACATCAGGTTGTAGCGGTTGTTGACCCTCTATTACTTGAATCTTGGTTGGAGATTTTGTGGCTCCATTGTTGGGGGATGTTTCCTTTGCCTCCGGTGGATTTTCAACGGTGATGGTCATCCTTGCCTGCTGGCATGCGATCGCAATATTACCTCTGGCGATACGCTCAATTAGTTCCGAGCGGGACAATCCAGTATTCTGAGCCATCTGAGTTAACAAGCCAATGCCTGTAGGGGTCAGGGATATTCCCACCTTGGACTTACCTTCTGAATACTGGCTAGCAGTTTTACGGCTTTTCTTGGCCATTGGCTTTTCCTCCGGATCGGCTATTTAAAGTCTATATATTTTACTGTTAAAAGTACCTCGTTAAAAGCTTTAGTTGAAAGGTAAGCATATGCGCTACGCGCACGCTACTTGAGGTGCGGTCAGCGGTCAGCGGTCAGCTTAGAATAAAATTGAAAGTCTGGGGAAAAGCCTATCAGCTTTGTGGCACAGGCTTTGGCCTTGGCCGTTGGCCACGCTACGCGAATGGCCACGCTGTGCGAACGACGCTGGGACTTCACTCAGCATTATTCGAATGCTGACCTCTTTTATGCAAAAGCTCTTCGCAAAGCGTGCGCGTAGCGCATAGGCTGATAGCTGAATGCTGATAGCTGAATGCTGACGTTGAAAGCTTTAGTTAAAAGCTTATATTTTCCAGGTAGTTGTTGAAGGTTGACCGCTGTCAGTAAACTCTCAACAGTCAACCTTCAACAACCTACACATTTCTATGGCAACTGGCCATAGAGCTAATAGCAGCTCTAATAAGTACTAAGTTTTTCCTCTAATAACTACGAGGACGCCATTTATTCAACTGGGTTTCTGCAATCATAGCTAAACGGCGCTGATCAGCAATCTTTTCTTGTAAGGTGGCAATTTCGTTCGTTTGTTTTTCAGACTTTTGTTGCAGAGCTTCATAACTGTCTGGCTCTACAGTTGCTGCTGCCATGGGGATTTGGTCCGCAATGCTGGTGAAACCACTACCACCATTGGTCGAAGAACTGTAAGACTGCCATTTGCTATACTGTGATTCTCCAAAGCTAGCCAATGGTCGTAACTCTGCCAGCTGTTGCTGCAAGGTTTCCAGCAGTTCTTCTTGCTCTTGGCATTTCCGTTCGATGGCTTGATACGCTTCTGAGCGTTGTTTCTCAGCTTCTGTGGGAGCTTCCTGCGGTTGGATTTTGGGCTTGAGTACTTCATCCAATAAAGCTTGGATATCAGTAACTGGGGCTTGTCCAAGGGGATTATTGTAAATAATTGATTTATTCAGCCTTGGTGGATTCCCTGACACATTGTCTTTATCAGAGCTAGAAACGCTCGGCATCAGCACCAACATGTTAGTAAACCCAAGGAGCTTTTTGCCTGTTTGGGTTTTATAGCCCCGGTAAAAGGGTACAACATTCTCCCCAAAGACCTCTTGGTACTCGTCACTATCGATATAGGAATCAATATCCGCCTCGAAACCTTCTTGATCAAGTACTTGGCTGTGATAGAAAGTCTCAGAGTAGTCATCAGGAGCACGACCGAGCAAATGCTTAAAATTCAGCTCAATTGACCGGTAGCGGGGACAGATATCGAAAAACCTTGACCGATACAACTCGGACTTGGCAACCTGACGCACAAACTCACGGACAGTGATTTCCCCCCGCTTGATCTGGGATTCCGGGACAGTCAGCCGTTCACTTTCCATAACATGGGCATTTCCCAAAACCTGACGATAAACTGCTCGAATCACCGTCTCGATTTCTGCTTCCGAACGACCTGGCCACAGCTCAATCGGATCAACTTCTTCCCAGGCTTGATACTGGCGTTGCCAGGTTTGAGTCGTGTTTTGCAGCAGTTTTTCAGCTTCTGTGAGAATCTTAGGTGCTGTTTGAGTTTCTACCGGACCTGCTGGTTGGCCTTTATTGAGACCTAGAACATTAGCCAGGAGTTTATTGACATCTGTGGGTTTTACTACATCACCAGCTCCAGAAAGCGCCTCCATCTTACTGGGGCTATTGGTCATCAGGAACTGATTCAACCGAGACCAATTCCCCCGCCAAACAGTTGCTTGATCGCTACCAGCTGCACCACGCAACAGTTTTAAGAGATGGGTAAATCCTACTGTACTCTTGCCTATTTGGGTTTTGTAACCCCGATAATAGGGAACCTGGTTTTCCCCAAAAGCCAGCTGGTATTCTTCGCTATCGATATAAGAATCGATTTCAGTCTCATAACCCCCTTGATCAAGCACCCTTGTATGCTCAATAATTTCCTCATAACTTTCGGGAGCTCGACCAAGGAGATGCTTGAAATTCAACTCAATGGCTCGGTTACGAGAGCAAGTCTCGAAAAATCGGGAGTAGTAAAGCTCAGATTTAGCAACTTGCCGCACAAATTCCCGGACAGAAATTTCTCCCTTTCTGAGTTGGGATTCGGGCACAGTGAGCCGCTCACTCTCCATGACATAGGTATTCCCCAAGACTTGCCGATAGACAGCCCGAATCACAATTTCTATTTCTTGTTGAGAATGACTAGGCCACAGTTCAACTGGGTCTGTGTCTTGAAATGATGCCACCCCTAATTGCGGGGCTCGTGTCAGTACAGGGTTTATAAAACCAATTACCATCTAAAAGACCTCCCAATCCATCGTTGTTAAATGTTGTTAATTAAAGTTAATAAACAACTAATTTAAAAAAAAATGACAAAAACTACTTTCTTAACTTTCTATTGAATTCACTTTAATTAAAGAGTCTTTATCAGTGAATATAAAAAAAAATAATTGAACAATATAAGTATTAAATTATTTTTGGTTAACGTTAACCTTGTTATATGGTCTTGGCTAATTGACCCTAGGCTGATTGACTGAAAAAAATCCTAAAATCCTTAATTTTTCTAGGAAGCTTAACCGTATAGTCATTTGTGCTTATTATATCTTGGTGACAGAGATTTTTCCCTCTAGTTTTTCCCTCTAGTACAACTGTGCGATCGCTCTAATCCCTCAGAGTGCTAGTGCCATCTGCAATTATTCCTAACATCGGGAAAGTACTTTGAATTTACTAAGTTATGAATTCATAAAATTCAATACCGCTGCCATTAATTAATGAACAATTATCTAATCAATAGTGTTAGTTTTTGGAAAATAGCTGTTGATTGTTCACAACCTATTTCCAAAAACTAACATCTAGATACTTAGCTCAGATCAACTACTGAATCCGTAAGCATTCAGCCGTCAGCATTCAGCCGTCAGCCGTCAGTCTTCCGCTTATGCCCATAGCGCACGCTACTTGAGGTGATGCGCGAATAAGCGATGCAGTGGCCTCACGGGGTTTTCCCCCACTCGCGCTTTGCATCAAGAAAAGAGCTAAGCATTCGAATAATGCTGAGTTACGTAAAGCTGATAGCTGATAGCTGATAGCTGATAGCTTACCTGAATCCTGACAGTCAACCTAACCGATTTCAGTAATACTGACAATTTTGCTGCCCATTTTGTGGATATTTTGAATCCTCGCCGACAGCTGGTCGTAACCCACTTCATAGGTAGCATTACTCCGCTTAAAGCGAGAACCAACACCAGCTTTAGCTACAGTAACCTTAAAGCGTTTGCCTGTATTGGCGTAATTACCTGAACCCCCAGCAGGAGCAGTAATCTTGGTAGACAGATTAGCCGCTAAATCACTAATCAGGGTAGCTTGGTTACTGCTATCACTGGTAGCATATCCCCGCATCAAACAAAACGTCCGATTAAAGGCTACGTTCTTAATCCCAACTTCGGTAGTATTACTACGAGGATAGGGGACAATAAACTCGCCAAAACTCGACTGATACTCTGCGCTATCGATATAAGAATCGATTTCAGCGTTGTAGCCAGCAGTGTTATAAATTTGAACGTGTTCGGCAATTTCTGTTTGATCCTGGGGAGCACGACCTAGAAAATGCTTGTAGTTCAGCTCAATGAAACGATACTGGGAAGCAGAATCAAAAAACAGGGACTTATACAAGTCTGATTTAGCGACCATGCGCACAAAGCCCCGTACACTGATGTCTCCATTGCGCAGCATCGCTTCAGCAGTAGTTAAGCGATCGCATTCCAGCAAGTGCGGGTTACCTAGAACCTGTTTGTAAACTGCCCGAATCACTGTCTGCACATCATCTTCTGTTGCACCAGGACGCAACTCTACCGGGTCAGCATCGATTACCCAAAGTGACATTTAAATTCCTCCTAGATTCTTTGCTCAGATTTAGCTGAATTACACAGCTATTCACTTACCAGTTATCAGTTATCAGTTAACAGTTAACAGTTTTTCTTGATTACCATTAACTGTTGACTTGTAAGCATTCAGCTATCAGCTATCAGCTATCAGCTATCAGCTAGCAGGCGCTTTAACTGAACGGGGTGGGATGAGTAAAACGAGCAGGGATTTTCAACTAGCTGTACCAGCCCGTAAGGTTGTTTACTAATTCCCGTTGATTAGCTGACGGCTGACAGCTGACGGCTGAATACTTACGTTGACTTAGTAACTGATAACCGGGCTACTCGATCAATTTAACTCAGTAATACTGAGAATCTTGCCACCGCTTTTATGAATACTCTGCACTTGTTCAGAGAGTTGCTCGTAGCTAACCTGATAGTTCAGCTTGCTATACTTATTCAACCGGGCTGCAGCAGCGCATGTGGAAACAGCAATCTGGTAACGCTTGCCAGTGTTGCCATAACCTGCCCCATTTCCAACCGCTGGAGCCTTAACTTTTGGAGATATATTACCAGCTACAGCAGTAATTAGCTGGGCTGGTTTTCCACTATCACTGGTAGCAGAGCCTCGCAGTAACGAGAACATCCGATTAAAGCCCACATTCTTAATTCCCAATTGGCTACGGATGCTGCGGGGGTAGGGAACGACGTTCTCGCCAAAATTCTGGAGATATTCGTCACTATCGATATAGGAATCGATTTCCGCTTCATAACCCTGTTGATTGTAAAGGCTGACGTGCTCAGAGATTTCAGCTTGATCTAGCGGAGCACGACCTAGCAAATGCTTGCAATTAAGTTCAATGAACCGATAGGGAGAAGACCCCTGGAAAAATCGTGATTGATACAGGGATGATTGAGCGACCATGCGCACAAAGCCACGGACAGTAATATCCCCATTCCGCAACATTGATTCCCCATTGGTGAGTCGCTCGCTCTCCATCAGGTGGGCATTGCCCAAAACCTGCTTGTAAACAGCTCGAATTACCGTTTGTAAATCATCTTCAGTGGAAAAAGGCCGTAATTCTAATGGATCACCTTCAAAGGCATCCAAGCCTAGAACAGCTGACCGAGTTAAATTTCCCATTTTTATCTGTCCTTTAAAACTTCCGAAAAGACCAAACCCCAGATATTAGGAGATTTCTGTAATGCTGACGATTGTCCCGGTAGTACGATTAATCCGCTGAATTTGGGGTGTCATCTTGCTGCCAGGAACAATGTACTCAGTGGTACTACGACGCCGACGACCCCCGTACATCGCACCCCGGACTACAATTTTGAAGATCTTTTCGGTAGCATCAGCATAAGCGGCAGCACGACAACCTGCCAGTGGCACAATTTCGCTGGTGCTATTGGTAGCAACTGCTTCTACCAAGCAAGAGCTTTTGATGGAGCTATCAATTTCTGAATTACCCCTTACCAAGGATAGAGTACGGTTATAGCCCACCTGCTTTTGACCGATTTGGCTACTAGCACAATAGTAGGGTACGATATTCTCCCCAAACTTAACTTGGTACTCGTCACTATTGATGTAAGAATCAATCTCAGCATCGTAACCCTGCTCAATACAGATGCGGATGTGTTCCGAAATTTCTGTCTGATCTAGGGGAGCACGACCCAATAAATGCTTAAAGTTCAGCTCAATAAATCGGTAGGGCGCACAGGATTCAAAATACCGAGCGCGATAGAAATCTGACTTAGCAACAGCCCGGACAAATTCCCTGACACTGATGTTGCGATCGCATAATTGCGATTCAGCATTCACCAGCCGCTCGCTCTCCATAATGTGGGGGTTGCCCAAAACTTGACGATAAACTGCCCGAATTACAGCTTGTACTTCATCAATACCGCTAGTAGGCCATAGTTCAAAGATGAGATCTGAATCTAGACCAAACTTGGCAGTAGGCGCTGTACTGACCATTTAAATTTCTCCTTGCAAAAAACTTATTCAAAATAAAGGGGATTTTCCTTCCCAATACAAAGCAAGCAACGCTTCATTCCACTGCACCTCTACCTTCTTTGGCAGCAAACTAGTTGGATTGCTGCCAAAGCAAGCAGAAATACACGAACTTTCCCAGGCGATAAATGTTTGAATCCCGATTGAATCCTAATTACACAACGGTGATGCTTGCAATCACGCCACCCTGCTTATGAATCCGCTGGTACTCTTTGGACAGCTGATCATATGGAACCAAGTAGACCTGGTTACTGCGCCGGAATTTGGATACCCGATTCACTGCACCAGGGGACTTATAGCCAGTTACCTCAATTCGGTAAACTTTACCTTCAGCAGTAGCTCCAGCACCATGGCGAGTTCTGGCACCCAATGGCGTGTCTTGGAAAGACCAGCCAGATACACCACCAGAGGGAGGAATTACTGCTGTAGGAATTTCTTGAATTACATTCTTATTTAGACAGGGACTCTTGCCAGCCAAGCTCCCTTTGAAGTCGCTACTAGAAGCTCCCCGCAACAGTTGGAACAA
>NZ_JAAHGN010000018.1:0-18811 GCF_010672485.1 Moorena sp. SIO2C4
TGCGTGGGTGTAGGCTGACTTTGACAGGACTTACGCAAAACTGGGCAACAAACATGCTGATGGTGTAGGGTCCTGAGGGAGACCCTACAAGTAGAGTTGCTGCGTAAGTCCTGATTGAGCCATAATTTTAACTGGTTCAAATAACTGAACGAGATTTCTTAGTTTCCTGGGAATGCTTTGGAGCAATTTATTCTCAATAAACCTGTCAATAATCCCCAAAAGTTTTGAGGGGTTTTGAAAGACGAAAGTATGCTCCAAAAGGAGGTTAGCCTTATTCTTACCCCAAACCCGATCTTTTCCACACCCCATACCCAGTCTAAATCGACAAGCTTGGTGCGTAACTCAACAGCCAGGAAAGTCAGTGTTCCCCTGCTTCAATCGCTGCAGCAAGCTGTTGCAAGGTTTGTGTGACTTGCTCAAGCTGTTTTAGAGACTCATTTTGAGTTTCTGCCAAGGTTTGCACCGCATCACTTAGAGCAAAAAGCTGGTAGCCTTGTTGTTGGACTTGCTGTCCTTGGTTTTGCACTTGAATCACAAAGTTATCGACCCGGTCAGCCAGACGGTCTATAGTTTCGGTAGTGGCAAGCACTGCCTCTCCGATTTGTCCAACAATTAATTCCAAACGACTGATGCGGTTTTCCACCGTCAGCGACTCTTGTATGGTAGGGGTCGTGTTGTATGAAGTGTTTCCCATTTGAGCTGGTTTATCCACCGGCAACGTTTTCAATCAAACATCAATATTGGCCATCAATATCGGCCATCAATATCGGCGCGAGGCAAACAGGCATGGAGTATGAAGTCTTGCCTAGTCTGCTATTAAATGGGGTCAGATCCAAATATCCCCTGTTAATTCGCCAAGGGTATTCTATGATTATTGGTTGAAATAGCAAAATTTCAACCCCTTTGACAGAAAACGTTTCCTAGTTTGATCCCACTCACACCAATTTCAAAGTGACCCTTTGCAGCCAATGGCAAGTATAATGCCGGTGTTAAGGCAATTCAGACTGGGGTGATTTACCTGTTGAGATATTCCTCAAACTGAGCATGTCGCCACGATTTGAGGGATTTATGCCTATCAAATTACCACAGTTGATCAATTAGCCGAATACGACTAGCCGGATAGGAGGTTGAGTTGTCGGATCAAACTTCCACAACAAACAGCTAACGGTCAAAAACTTACAAGGTATTCACTATGCAACTACTATTTCTAGTCCTGCTATGGGTAGTGCTTGGATTTTTGCTCGCCAAGCTGCTGCTCGAAATCATCCCTAAACAGTATTTCACCTGGCTTGGGGGTTTTTTGGTTTTTGCCATTATTGTCCTGCTGTTTTTCACCCCAACCAATGCCCTGGTTTCACCGATATGGACAATTTTCTCACTTCCCTTTCAACCATTGGGCTTAGCACTTCTGCTTTGGTTCCTAGGAGCAATGCGAATTAAAGGTGACAATATCTCTAACCCAGGACCTACCTTGATTTGGACGGGATTTTTTGTCTTGCTTGTCGCCAGCACCCCTTTTCTATCTAATCGGCTGGCTCAACTTCTCGGGCCTGGAGTCGTTCAAAACCAACCTGCGGTTCAAATGGCCAAAACAATCGGGTGGCAGGAGGAAACCCTCACTGCTTTTGTTCCCGATGGGGAATCAATTCAGCTTACTACTAATGCTAGTCCTTTCCCTAGGGACGCTGTGTTGGCTCAACTTGTTCCACCCAATCAAGCCCTTGGCATCCAAGCTTTTATCCCTTCTATCGGAGCCCTTGACCAGACTACCAGGGTAATTAACACCTTCTTTAGCAATATTTACTTCCAACTACGAGGAAGACCAGTTACCAGTACAGAAGTTGAATCGCCGACCGCAAGAGATGTTTCTTGAAATATAGACATTATGTTAACTACCCACATGAACCCAATCGGGTATAGTGTGGGTTTCTGGTTTCATCGGAAGTAAACCGATACCACCCTCGGCTCCCACCTTCAGTAAGGGTCGGTAATTTATGATTTGCGGTTCCCTTGAGGCTAAGTACTCCCCGATTTTTGGTGAAAGGTTAAGCCTAAAGGAAGGGAATTGTTTAAGATTGTAACCAGGATGGGAATTGTATAGTATTGTAACATGCTGAATTCCCGTCTAAAAAAACTGCTGCTTTACCTGCGCCCATACTGGCGACAGTCAGCCCTAGGTATTTTTGCCCTCCTTATTGTCAATGGACTTGGTGTTTATATCCCCTTACTGATCAGGGATACTATTGACGAGTTGAGTCAAACCTTGAGCTTCGACCAAGTCTGGAGCTTTGTGCTGCTTATTTTGATACTCACCTCATTGATGTGGGGGATTCGGATGGCTTCGCGCATCCTATTGTTTGGAGTGGGGCGCAAAGTGGAATTTGACCTGAAGCAACGGATTTTTAAGCATTTGCTGACATTGGAACCAGCCTATTTTTCTCAGAACACGATCGGTGATTTGATTAACCGAGCCACCAGTGATGTGGATAATATTCGGCGTCTATTGGGGTTTGCAGTTTTGAGTCTGGCAAATACGGTGTTTGCCTACTCTTTGACCGTGCCGGTTATGATTGGCATTGATCCGTGGTTGACGTTCTTAGCCTTGGCGGTTTATCCGTTGATGTTGATTATTGTCAAGCTATTTAGTGAGAAACTGCGCAGCCAACAACAAGAAGTCCAGGAGAAACTTTCTAACCTCAGTGAGCTGATTCAGGAAGATATGAGTGGTATCGCCATGATTAAAATATACGCTCAGGAAGAAAACGAGCGTCGTGCGTTCCATCAAATCAATCAGCAGCTTTTGGGAGCAAATCTCAATTTGGCAAGAACACGAAACTTTCTGTTTCCAATAATTGAGGCTCTTACTTACCTCAGCTTACTGGTGCTGTTAACTATTGGTCCTGGTTCCATTGAGTCCGGTGCTATCAGTATTGGTGACTTTGTGGCGCTGATTATCTACACTGAACGTTTAGTCTTCCCCACAGCACTGCTAGGGTTTACCATCACTGCTTATCAACGTGGTGAAGTGAGTATTGATCGTATTGAGTCGATTCTCTTGGCTCAGCCTCGGATTACCAATGCCCCAGATTCAGTTAGCTTGCCAACCCCAGTAAGAGGTCAGCTCAAGGCTGTCAACTTGAGTTACACTTACCCCAGCAGTCAAACTCCTGCCCTGAAAAATGTTAGCTTCACGATTAATGCAGGTGAGACAGTAGCGATTGTGGGAGCCATTGGTTCTGGAAAATCTACCCTGGCTAATGCCTTGCCTCGTTTGCTGGATATTCAAGCTAGTCAACTGTTTTTGGATGGATATGATACTACTAAGCTGCCCTTGCAGAACTTGCGGAATGCGATCGCATATGTTCCTCAAGACAGCTTCTTGTTCAGCACTAGCATTAAAAACAATATCTGCTACGGTATACCAATCAGCGAACACTCAGAGGTAGAATACGCGGCTTCGCAATCCCAAATTCACCCGGAAATTATGAATTTCCCCCAGCAGTACGAAACAATTGTTGGGGAAAGGGGAATAACCCTGTCTGGGGGGCAGCGACAACGTACTGCTTTAGCTAGAGCTCTGCTGATGGATGCACCAGTGCTGATTCTTGATGATGCACTTTCGAGTGTTGATAATCAGACAGCAACCCAAATTCTGGACAATCTCTCGGAAGGAGTCCAGCGCAAAACTGTAATTTTTATCTCCCATCAACTTTCAGCTGCTGCTAAAGCTGACCGGATTTTGGTAATGGACGCAGGGGAAATTGTCCAAACTGGTTCTCATGGTGAACTTCTACAACAACCTGGTATTTATCGCTTTCTTTGGGAGCAGCACCAATTAGAAGAAGTTTTGAAGTAGTTATTGAAGTAGTTAACATACCGTAAGCTATCAGCGTGTCGCGTATCAGCTTATGGGTTAGGTCACAGCGTCGAAGCCTGTGCCACGCTACTGTTCGCGCAGCGTGCGCGTAGCGCAATCGGTGCTTTTGAATAGAATAAGCTGACCGCTGACCACTGAATGCTTACAAAGTACCTAATAGCTAATAGCTTATCAACGGGACTGGCCGGATTCGAACCGGCGACCTAGCGCTTCAGATTGGTGTGAGTTTCCCCACTCTCTGGACTATACCTTCACCCTAGGTTAATACCTCTTAAGGTTAATACCCCTTAGGTGGTGGCCGTCTAGTCTCTCCACCTTCCTGCATTTAACCTCGACGATGACTCGCACACAGATTCAGGCTTGGCTCGGTATTGCCTTAGAGTACTGAATAAGCTAAATACCCCTTAGGTTTCACCGAATTTGACCACATTCACTCACGGAATTTCTTCCATGGTGCCCGATTTTTCAGGAGGCGCTTGCTCTATCCAGCTGAGCCACAGCCCCAATCGCCATATAACCGTATATTATCACAAAAGCTGTTGATTAAGCATCTATAGTGATACCCAATCAGCGTTTCACACCCCCGTTAACCCAACTGGTAACAGGGAATGGGTCATCGAACCCAATTTTTACGCAGTTTGTTGGTTGACGCTCTTGCCAAGAAAAGTGGGAACTATAGAACTAATCCCGATTAGCTCCCATATTGGGGAAGAGTATGTTCCGGTCATGGCTAATATTCACCTAATTAATAACTAATTAATAATTAATTAATAACTAAGATGACAGAAATTTATGGGAGCCCAAGAAAATTTGCTGGTAGTTATTGGACATAGATGATGAGCAAGCTAGGTAAGCTTCCCAAATCTAGTCACTATACTATCTGGTTAGGATTACTAACCTTTTTGATAGTGACTATGGTAGTTCCTGCTGTAGCCTATCCTGATCATTCGGTACTGGGGAGTAGAGCAAAGGTCGGTGGAAACCAGCAACTCGTTAGTGCTATTTCTAATCCCCAAACCTTTGTGCTAGAACCCACCAAGCATGGTTCAGAGTTGCTAGAGCAAGGCAGAACTCTCTATGAAGCCGGACGATTTGCTGAGGCGGCTGCTGTCTGGCAACAGGCAGCTGTTGGTTTTGAGCAACAAGGTGATGAAGTGGGACAAGCTTTGAGCTTGAGCTATCTCTCCTTAGCTGACCAACGATTGGGAAAATGGCAGCAAGCCCAGAGTGCTATTGACCAAAGTTTGAAGATTTTGCAGGGTATACAACTTAGGGAAAAAGGGTCGATTTTGGCTCAAGCGCTGACTATTCAGGGCAGTCTCAGAAATGCGATGGGACAAACGGAATCTGCTCTGGAAAGTTGGCAAAACTCAGAAGCTACGTATCAATCTCTAGGGGATGAGGTTGGCATCTTGGGTAGCCAGATTAACCAGGCTCAAGCCCTACAAACTATGGGCTTCTACAGGCGATCGCGAAAACTCTTAGAAGCTGTCAATGAAAAGCTCCAAGCTCAAGATGATTCCCTGCTTAAAGTCAAGGGATTGCGGAGTTTGGGAGTGGCTTTGCAAGTAGTGGGAGATGTACACGAATCCAGGGAAGTTTTAGAGCAAAGTTTGGAAATCGCCCAGAAGTTAGATTCTGCCACGGATACCAGTCACATTCTTTTCAGCTTGGGAAATACTTCCAGAAACTTACAAGAGCCGGAAACCGCCTTGAAGTATTACCAACAAGTGGTCACAAAAGCAACTAGCCCACAAATTCAAACTGAAGCACAACTCAACCAACTCAGCCTTTATATAGAACTAGACCAGCACAAGAAAGCGATCGCACTATTGCCTGCCATTGAATCTAATCTAGCTCAGCAGCCCCCCAGTCGAACCACAGTCTATGCTGCGGTCAACTTTGCTGAGAGCTTGTCAAAGTTGGCAGCTGCTTCAACTAGACAGTCACAAGGGGTGCCTATACCTATCCAAAAAGCCGCAAAAATTCTGGCACGAGCAGTGCAACAAGCCATGGAATTGGGGGATCCAACAGCTCAAGCTTATGCCATGACTCAGTTAGGTTCATTGTATGAACAAACCCAGCAGTGGTCCGAGGCTTTGAGGTTAACAGAGAATGCTCTACAGATTGCCCAAGGTAATCATGCCTCAGATATTGCCGCTCGTGCAGCTTGGCAACTGGGGAGGCTGCACAAACAGCAGGGGGATATCAACGAAGCGATCGCAGCTTACGATTCAGCGGTCAAAACTCTCCAGTCACTGCGCTCAGACTTAGTCGCTATCAATCGAGATGTCCAATTTTCTTTCACTGAAACTGTCGAACCGATCTATCGAGAGCTAGTTGAATTACTACTGCAACCTTCTGTCACCACCCCTGAGCCAGGAGGGGTATCCCAGGCAAAAGGCTCAGCAGAAATTAGTCAAGACCACCTGAAAAAGGCGATGCAAGTTATTGAATCGCTGCAATTAGCTGAATTAGAGAACTTTTTCCAGGAAGCCTGTTTAAAAGGTCAACCGAGGCAGATTGACCAAATTGACCAGAAAGCGGCAGTTATTTATCCTATTATTTTGCCAGAACGGTTAGAGGTGATTGTTTCTGTGCCAGGACAAGCCCTCCGTCACTACCAAACTTATATACCTCAAGANTGCCAATCTTTGCCCAGTGGATTCAAAACATCCACAACCTAGCGCCGGGAGGAACTGCTCCCAATGCTTTGGAAACCGTTAGCTATGCCTTTGGCGGAGGCGTTGTAGAAGTAGGGGGTAAAGTGGCAATGATGCCGATTGAGCTGGGTACTGCGGACTTTATGGTTCACCATATCCATGCCTTCACCATCCATGTCACTGTACTAATTCTGCTCAAAGGGGTACTGTTTGCCCGTTCGTCACGTCTGATCCCCGATAAATCTGAGCTAGGCTTCCGCTTCCCCTGCGATGGTCCAGGTCGTGGCGGTACCTGCCAGGTATCTGGTTGGGATCATGTGTTCCTAGGCTTGTTCTGGATGTATAACTGCATCTCTGTGGTTATTTTCCACTTCAGCTGGAAGATGCAATCTGATGTCTGGGGAACAGTATTCCCGGATGGGACTGTGTCTCACATTGCCAATGGCAACTTTGCCCAAAGTGCGATCACCATCAATGGCTGGTTACGGGACTTTTTGTGGGCACAAGCCTCAAATGTAATCACATCTTACGGCACAGCTCTGTCGGCATACGGCATAATGTTCCTAGCTGGTCACTTCGTCTTTGCCTTTAGCCTGATGTTCCTATTTAGTGGTCGTGGTTACTGGCAAGAACTGATCGAATCCATCGTTTGGGCTCATAATAAATTGAAAGTAGCCCCATCGATTCAGCCTCGTGCTCTGAGCATCACTCAGGGTCGGGCTGTAGGGGTAGCTCACTACCTCCTGGGAGGAATCGTCGTTACCTGGGCATTCTTCATAGCACGAATCCTGTCAGTGGGATAACTGCTTACCAGGAATCGATGCCAAACCTTGAGTGGGATACCATAACCTGTGTCTCGCCTGTCGATACAATAAGCAACCTGGAACTTCGGTTCCAGGGGGTTAATTAAGAAAAAACAATGAGCAGCATGATTGCATAAGTCTCATTGGTCAGCGAGGAGAATTTCCTTAAAGCATATGGCAACAAAATTTCCAAAATTTAGCCAGGACCTCGCTCAAGATCCGACAACACGTCGAATCTGGTACGGGATTGCCACAGCCCATGACTTTGAAAGCCATGATGGCATGACCGAGGAGAATCTATATCAAAAGATTTTTGCTTCTCACTTCGGCCATCTTGCAATCATTTTCTTGTGGACGTCTGGCACCCTGTTCCACGTCGCCTGGCAAGGTAACTTTGAAGAGTGGATTAAAGATCCTGAAACTGTTAAGCCCATCGCCCACGCGATTTGGGATCCCCAATTTGGCTCAGGGGCAATTGATGCCTTCACCCAAGCTGGTGCTTCTAGCCCCGTAAACATCGCCTACTCCGGTGTTTACCACTGGTTTTACACCATTGGCATGACAACCAATAACCAACTGCATGGTGGTGCCATGTTCTTGTTATTGTTGTCATCCCTGTTACTGTTTGCAGGTTGGTTGCACTTACAGCCTAAATTCCGCCCCAGCTTGAGCTGGTTCAAGAATGCAGAGTCTAGGCTGAATCACCACTTGGCAGGTTTGTTTGGTGTTAGCTCCTTAGCTTGGGCAGGTCACTTGATCCACGTGGCTATCCCCGCATCTCGCGGACAGCGGGTTGGTTGGGATAACTTCCTGAGTGTCAAACCCCATGCAGCTGGATTAGGACCTTTCTTTACCGGGAATTGGGGAGTCTATGCCCAGAACCCAGATACCGCTGGACACATCTTTGGTACCTCTGACGGTGCAGGGACAGCGATTCTGACCTTCTTGGGTGGCTTCCATCCCCAGACTGAGTCCTTGTGGCTGACCGATATGGCTCATCACCACTTGGCGATCGCAGTGATCTTCATCATTGCTGGTCATATGTACCGCACCAACTGGGGTATTGGCCACAGCATCAAGGAGATTCATAGTGCCCACAATCCCCCAGCAAGTACTCCCTTTGGGGGCATGTTAGGTGAGGGTCACAAGGGTCTATATGACACTATCAACAACTCTCTCCACTTCCAGTTAGGGTTAGCTCTGGCTTGTTTGGGTGTGGTCTGTTCCTTGGTAGCGCAACACATGTATGCGATGCCGCCCTATGCTTTCATAGCTAAGGATCATACCACGATGGCAGCACTGTATACTCACCATCAGTACATTGCTGGTTTCTTGATGGTTGGAGCCTTTGCTCATGGTGCTATCTTCTTTGTGCGGGATTATGACCCAGAGGCTAATAAGAATAATGTGTTAGCCCGGATGCTGGAACACAAAGAAGCTCTGATTTCTCACCTGAGCTGGGTAACTCTGTTCTTAGGTTTCCACACCTTAGGACTCTATGTCCACAACGACGTCGTGGTTGCTTTCGGCACCCCCGAGAAGCAAATCCTGGTTGAGCCAGTATTTGCTCAGTTCATCCAAGCGACTCACGGTAAACTGCTATACGGCTTTGACATCCTGCTGTCCAATCCCGATAGCATAGCTTCTGGCACTGGTGCAGTTTACCTACCTGGCTGGCTCGATGCCATCAACAGCGGAACTAACTCCCTGTTCCTGACCATTGGTCCTGGCGATTTCTTGGTACACCATGCGATCGCTCTAGGTCTGCACACCACCACCCTGATTCTAGTCAAGGGTGCCCTGGATGCCCGTGGTTCCAAGCTAATGCCCGATAAGAAGGACTTCGGTTACGCCTTCCCTTGTGATGGTCCTGGTCGTGGCGGTACTTGCGACATCTCTGCTTGGGATGCCTTCTACCTCGCCATGTTCTGGATGCTCAACACCTTAGGCTGGTTGACCTTCTATTGGCACTGGAAGCATCTGTGCGTCTGGCAAGGTAACGTGGCTCAGTTCAATGAGAACTCTACTTATCTCATGGGCTGGTTCCGGGATTACCTGTGGGCTAACTCTGCTCCGTTGATCAATGGTTACAGCCCGTTTGGAACGAACAACCTGTCGGTCTGGGCTTGGATGTTCCTGTTGGCACACCTAGTTTGGGCAACTGGTTTCATGTTCCTGATCTCGTGGCGTGGTTACTGGCAAGAGCTAATCGAAACTTTGGTCTGGGCACACGAGCGTACTCCTCTGGCTAACTTGGTTAGCTGGAAGGATAAGCCTGTTGCGCTGTCCATCGTTCAAGCTCGTCTGGTTGGTTTAACCCACTTCACGGTTGGTTATATACTTACCTACGCGGCATTCTTGATTGCCTCGACAGCTGGTGCATTTGGCTAATGGTTGCTGAAACTAGCTTTTTAGGTATTTGAATTGTAGGTAATTAATTGAAATCTCCTGCCTTCCGGTGGGGGATTTTTTATTATTTCCTCAGTTTTAGATCTACTGAATAGAATTGCATGGCTTGGCAGCATCAAAAATATAGCGCTATATAAAAAATGATGATCAGCGAAAATAATTTTGACAAAAACTATAAAATGTGGTAAAGAAAAGACAACTAGTGAATCATTTAAATGAACAACTATATCGCTCTGTTACTGATTGCCCCACAATCAGGTAACTCTGCTCTACTTCAATCCTGCCATGCAATCTCGACAGTAGTACTAAGTACTGAGGGGGTCAGGTCGTCAGGGGATCGCTGCTACTGTTTATAAATCACAAAGGTGCGCTTGACCTTGGCGAATTAAATTCGCCACGGGTCGCACCTAAAGAATTCGCAGATATATAAATAAGTACAGGACTTATCCATCCAGAAGTGTAAAACGTCCGTAATTCTGTGATCCGTAGTTCCGAGATCCGAACTTTTATGACAGACCTCAAGCCAAATGATTTACTTGATCGGCGTTATCGAGTAATTGATACCCTAGCCCAGGGTGGATTTGGAAAAACTTACATTGCCGAAGATACTCGCCGACCCACTAATCCCCAGTGCGTTATCAAACAACTGAAGCCACCTAGCAACCATCCCAAATCCTTGGAAAATGCCAGACGTTTGTTCCGAACTGAAGCCGAAACTCTAGAGAGACTGGGGAAGCATGACCAAATTCCAATGCTTTTAGCTTACTTCGAGGAAGATGAAGAGTTTTACCTGGTTCAAGAGTTTATTGAAGGAAACACCCTCAGCAGTGAAATCAAACCTGGTCAAAGCTGGTCTGAAAGCCAAGTTCGTCAAAGGCTTCAGGAAGTCTTGAGAGCTCTCAGCTTTATCCACCAAAATCGAGTTATCCATCGTGATATCAAGCCCGATAATATTATCCGACGACATCAGGACAATAAGCTGGTTTTAGTTGACTTCGGCACAGTCAAGCAAATTCGCGGACCGAACAATCAGGTCAGTGGCACAATTGCCGTTGGAACCCCTGGTTATATGTCCACAGAACAAGGCAGAGGTAATCCTCGTGCCAACAGTGATATTTATGGTCTTGGCATGATTGCTATCCAGGCAGTAACTGGCTTAACGATTAATCAAATTCAAGAAGACCCTAATACTGGAGAAGTGATTTGGGAACCTTGGGCAAAGATCAGCGATGACTTAAAGAGGATTCTATCTAAGATGGTGCGCTACCATTTTAGGGAACGTTACCAGTCTGCCACAGAGGTTATACAGGCTCTGGAGTCATACCCACAAGTCTCAGTACCACAACACAAATCAGTACAACAGCCGACAATAATACAATCGACACAAATTCCGCAACAGAACTCTCCAATCCCCTCAACAGGGATTCCATCGATACCACAGTCTGGGCAACCTCAACCCACAGAGATTTCATTACCACCATCTCAACTTTCCCCAGCACCAGCCTCATCGCCGCAACCGTTTGGTGGGTCTCAGTCTTCCGGAGTTGGCTCTCAAAACCCTCGTCGGTTATTGCTTCCCATCGCTGTTGCCACTACTGTTATTGGCATCCTTATCTATTTAATCTGCTTATTTTTATTTAATAACACTCCCAAGACTACGGAGTCACCCAACCCATCACCTCTTGCTACGAATGCTCAAATTACTCCAACTTCAACACCTGATCAGAGTAATATTCAAGCTCGAATTAGCCTTGGGGAAAAGTCCCTAGTTAAAACAGAAGAGGTAGGCACTCCAAATCTGCAATTCCAAGCTGCAAAACAAAAGGGTATGGCAGCCATGGCTGCTGGGGATTATGACAAAGCCGTGAGTGACTTTGAAGCAGCAATTCGGAAATACCCCAACGCTCCTGAAACTCTAATTTATCTAAATAATGCTCGCATTGGTAATCAGAAATCCTATACTATTGCTGTAGCTGGACCGATTGCTACTGACCCCGATGGCACATTAGCAATTTTGCGTGGCGTTGCTCAAGCTCAAGATGAAATCAATAAAACTGGGGGAATTAATGGCGTACCCCTCAAAGTAGTCATTACGAGTGATGATCAAAATCCCGATACTGCTAAAAAAATTGCGTCAGCATTGGTCAACAATCCGGAAATATTAGCTGTAATTGGTCATTCCGCTAGTAGTGTAACCTTAGCTGCAGGAGAAGTATATAATTCCGGGAAACTAGCAGCTATCTCTCCCGTTAGTACTTCAGTAAAGTTGTCAAACTTTAGCCCTTATGTGTTTCGCTCAGTGCCAAATGATGCTTTTTCAGCCAGAGCCTTAGCTAACTACATGAACACCCAGTTGAAAAAGCAGAATGCAGCAGTTTTCTATAATTATAAGAGTGACTACAGCAAGTCTATCAAAACTGAATTTGTCACAGCCGTTTCCCTAGGAGGAGGACAAGTTGTTGATGAGGTTGACATCTCCAATCCAGATTTTAATCCTGCTATACCTGTAGAACAAGCGATTCAGCGGGGAGCACAGGTGCTATTTTTAGCTCCTAACTCAGCAGTTCTAGATCAAGCTTTGGAGGTTGTTAAGGTCAATGGTAAACGTCTAAGTCTGTTGGGAGGAGATGTAATGTATTCTCCCAAGACCTTAGAGAAAGGTGCAGAAAATGCTGTTGAAATGGTGGTAGCTGTTTTTTGGGATATTGATAGCAACCCTCAGTCAGACTTTGTCCGTAAATCCAAAGCCCTTTGGAATGCCGAGGTTAACTGGCGCACAGCCATGGCTTACGATGGAACCCAAGCTTTGATAGAAGCCCTCAAACGTAATCCCACTCGTGCTGGTGTTCAACAAGCCCTCTCAGCCTCAGACTTTGTAGCACCTGGAGTATCTGGTTCAATTCGGTTTTTGCGTTCAGGCGATCGCAATGGCTCAGTCCAACTGGTAAAAATTCTCCCGAATCAGAACACTTCCAGCGGTTACGATTTTCTTCCCATACCCTCTAATTAGTTTTAGGAGTTTTAGTTAGCTAATAGCTTACTATAATTGTGTAATAATTAACTAATAATTATCTAAATTTACCCTCAAGGTTCACGGGGGGTTAGGGGTTATCTATGTAGATAATTACAAAGGTGACATGCTCCCGATGCCGCCTTATTGCCACATAACCAGTCAATTGCTGTTGCTTGATAGAATCTGTTGACGTCTACAATCATTTTCTTCAACAGTTAAAACATCAATGCCTCCCCTAGGCAAGCCAGTGGTAATAGCACAGGATTCAATAAAATAAAAAGCCGGAATGAAACAAAATCAAGCCATTATTCAAGTAAAAGGATTACGACAGTATTACGATAAATTTGCTGCTGTCAATGGCATTGACTTTGAGGTGTATCCTGGGGAGATTTTTGGATTGATAGGCACCAACGGTGCTGGTAAAACATCCACAATAAAAGCGTTAGCTGGGGTACAAAAAGTAACGTCGGGAATGATTCGGGTCATGGGACAACCACCAGCAATGGTAAGGTCATCCCTAGGATACTTAACACAACAGTTTTCACTGTATTCCGATTTGAGTGTGGAGGAAAACCTCCGTTACTACGCTAAAATGCGTCGTCTACCCGAGCAAATCTTTCAATCTCGCCGAAAGCAGTATCTCCAATGGTTAGCCCTTAAGCCTTTTGCTGATAGATTAGCAGGACATTTATCAGGGGGAATGAAGCAAAAGCTGGCTCTATGCTGTGCATTGATTACCCAGCCCCAAATTCTACTGTTAGATGAGGTCTCTACTGGTATTGATGCTGTCTTCCGCCGTGAGATTTGGAGCTTTTTAGCAAAAATTGCTCAGCAGGGAACTACTATTGTGGTGGCAACCCATTATCTAGATGAGGCAGAACGGTGCGATCGCGTTGCCTTAATCCACAACGGCACCATTCAACAAATTGGACCTCCAGAAGATTTGCGTGCCAGTATGGAATTATCTTGTTTTGAGGTGGTGCCTGAGGATCCAATGTTGGCATCGGGGCCAATTTTTGCCGCAACTGAACAGGCTTTGCAAAATGCGATCGCAAATAACCATACTCCAGTTGTAGATCTCAAACCCCTGGGGGATCGCATGATAGTTTTTGTCAGCAAACAGGCTATCTCTGCAGAGGAGGCCATACAACAAATATTACATCTTCACCAACTACCCTCAGCTCGGATACAGCCTGCCAATCCTACCCTGGAGCATGTCATGGCCAATCATTTGCAGCGATCCTCAGGGGTAAAGGCAAGTCTTCCAGGGTTGTTATCTACAGTGTCCCAGAGATCTTCACCACCCCATAACTCAGCTTCTAATGTTAATTGGATAGTGAAGGTAGATCAGGTCAGCAAGGTTTATGGTACTTTTCAGGCCGTGCGATCGCTAAGCTTTACTATTAGTCGAGGTGAAATTTTGGGACTGCTCGGGGCCAATGGTGCTGGCAAAACGACACTCATGAAGCTCCTATGTGGTCTGCTGCGCCCCAGTAGCGGAAAAATTTGCTACACATCTGAGCATTTGCCACCCCATTCACCCTCAGTAAAACAAAGAATTGGCTACATGAGTCAGAAATTGACGTTGTATCCAGACTTAACCATCCTAGAAAATTTGTCTTTTTTTGGTCGAGCTTATGGAGTTCCTCGTCAGCAACGTAATGCTCGCATCGATTGGATACTTCAGACTTTTGGCTTAACCCAGTCCGCTAATCAACGACTTAGAAATCTATCTGGGGGGAATAAACAGCGAGTAGCTTTCGGTGGTGTTAAGAGGGTACGACGATAGGCATCTGCCGCTTTTTTAATTCCTTCTGCTTGAGTTGGATAGGGATGAATTACGCTGGAAAGCTTACTCAAACCAATCTTATGGACAATTGCTGTAGTCACCTCAGAAATCATTTCCCCTGCATGAGTTGCTACAATAGTTGCTCCCAGGATTTGATCTGACCCCTTCTTGTGGTGAATTTTTACAAATCCCTCTTCTTCGCCATCTGCGATCGCTCGGTCTACAGTACTAAAGGGAATTTTAATAGTATTAACATTAAACCCTTTGGCTTGAGCTTCATGTTCATACATCCCCACATGGGCAATTTCTGGATCAGTATAGGTTGCCCAAGGCATCACCAAGTTACTCAGCTTATATTTACCGAAGCCAAAGGGAGAAAATAGAGTATTCTTAATCACAATCCGTGCTGCTGAATCCGCTGCATGGGTAAACTTCCAGTCCATGCAAATATCACCAGCAGCATAAATTTTGGGATTGGTAGTTTCAAGGTAATCATTCACCTTAACTCCTTTACGCTGGTCATACTCTACCCCGACCAGTTCCAAATTTAACCCTTCTACATTGGGCGCACGTCCAGCACCAATCAAAATTTCATCTACTGTGACCGACTCTTCCAAACCAGTGCAGCTATTGAAGTGTAAGGTTTTACCTGCCTCTGTCTTCTCGACCCGGTTCAATTGGGCACCCAGGACTAAACGGATACCTTCTTTTAAAAAGACTTTTTGAACAATATCGGCGGCGTCAGCATCTTCTTTATTTAAAATGTGAGAACCGCGATGGAACAGCACTACTTCACAACCTAAACGGCGGAAAGACTGAGCTAATTCACACCCAATTGGACCGCCACCAATAACAGCTAGTCGATTGGGACGTTCTGTCAGAGAAAATACCGTTTCATTGGTGAGATACCCCGCCTCTTCCATGCCCTCAACTCGGGGTCGCACTGCTCTTGCTCCTGTAGCAATTACCGCTTTCTTAAACTTGAGGGTAGTATCGTTTACTTCAATGGTATCCTCACCGGTAAACCGACCATTGCCTAAAAATATATCAATACCATAGGTATCTTTAAAGCGTTGAGCAGAATCGTGATGGCTAATCCCTGCCCGTAGCCGACGCATCCGTTCCATCACTGCGGGGAAGTCTACTTCAATATTATCTGGAACTTTAACCCCAAAGGCTCCGGCATTGCGCATCTCAGCCACTACCCGAGATGACCGAATCAAACACTTGGAGGGGACACAACCTACATTTAAACAATCCCCACCCATCAAATGCCGTTCAATCAACGCCACCTTCAAACCAACACCGATACCTGCTGCACCTGCTGCTGTAACTAATCCAGCTGTACCAGCACCAATAACTACTAAGTCATAACAATCAACAGGTTTCGGATTAACCCAATCCCCTGGATGAACGTAGTTAACCAACCTCTGGTTATACTCATCCATGGGTGGGACAGTAACTCTTTGGTATTGAGAACTTGACATTTATAATAACTCCTTTGATAGTTCAAAATTAGATTATTTTTTTAGGGATTAGGGAGTAGGGAGTCGGGAGTCGGGAATCGGGAGTCGGGAATCGGGAGTCGGGAGTCGGAAATCGGGAATCGGGAATCGGGAATCGGGAACAAAAATTATTACAATTCCTAAACGGATCCCTATAACCTATAACCTTTAACTTTAACCTGCTAACCTTAAACTTCCTAACCTTAAACCTTGGCCAAAAGGCCACGCTACGCGAACAACCTTCAACCTTGGCCAAAAGGCCACGCTACGCGAACAACCTTCAACTTCCTAACCTATAACCTTCAACCTTGGCCAAAAGGCCACGCTACGCGAACAACCTTCAACCTCCTAACCTTAAACCTGCTAACCTTCAACTTGTTAACCTTCTAAACTGTTTCCTTAGAAACTCTTTTGTCTAAAGCCTTCTTAGCCAGATTAGTAATAAAAAGTGTTATTGCCACAGTGGCGATAAAACCAATAATCCGAATTGCCCACTGGACAGTGGGATTGGTGGGTGCGTCACCACTACCAAGAGTGGCCAGGTCTCCAGCCAGAGAACCGATGTAAACGTACATTAATGTTCCTGGAATCATGCCAAAGGAGCCTAAGACGTAGTCTTTCAGCGAAACCCCAGTTAGACCATAGGCATAGTTTAAGAGATTGAAGGGAAATACCGGAGATAGTCGAGTCAAGAACACAATTTTCAATCCTTCCTGACCTACTGCTTCATCAATGGCACTAAATTTATCATTTCCAGCAATTTTTTGAGCAATCCAGTCCCTAGCTAGATAACGTCCAACCAGAAAAGCAGCCGTGGCTCCGATAGTGGCTCCGATGAACACATAGATTGAGCCTAAGAAAACACCAAATACTACCCCAGCCCCTAGGGTTAGGATAGACCCAGGCAAAAATGCTACGGCAGCAATGATATAGATTGCGATAAATGCGATCGCTCCGATGGGTCCGAGACTATCAATCCACTGCAAAGCATTGCGCAATATTTCTTGGGGATTGAATCCTCCACTACTAGCGGATTCCTGTGCGAAACTCGGCTCAGCATGTACCACCAGTACCATCACCATTGCCAGTAATGTTAATGAAACTAACTTTAAACCCTTCATGACGTTTCGGGGACGAGATTGACTGCTTCTTCTTGTACTTATCATGAGTTGGGAGCGTTGCACTTGAACTTGAGACATAGTAATCAAATTATCTACAGATATGGTTATCTTAAATAGCTTGTTGGGTAATGAAATTAACAAAAGTTTATAAGTTTACAGGTAAGCTATCAGCTATCAGCTATCAGCTATCAGCTTATGCGCACGCTAAGCGCACAGCTTTTGAATAAAACAAGTAAGCATTGGTTTAATCTCTGTTACCTCAGTTTACGGCTGTTCGTTTAGGGTGACCTAAAAGCTGACGGCTAACGGCTGACGGCTGACGGCTGAAGGCAGTTAAGCATTTAGCCTTCAGCCTAGGGCGATCAGCTTTCTAGAGAGTGGCCAACAAACAATTGCAGTATCAATTGCTTGTTGATGATCATCATACAATAGTTTTTGGGAGCTAAAGCTAGTGAAACTAATTTAAATTTAATAAGAATACTTTTGCTTAATTTTAAGGCTAAATTTAGGTGATACTCAGCAAAAAATCAGGTTTATTTATATAGCTAATATTAACTATTAAAATCAGACGACAGATTAATTTTGTAACAAGGTAACAGCAGCTCTGATCACAGATTTTTTTTAGTTATAGCAAACAATTAACTAGTTCATCTAAATTAGAGCTGGATTTAAAGTTACATAGGGGGCGTTATACGTTAAAATTAATCAAGGATATTAGGTAACTATTGATTAACACTGCATCGACAGCTGGACTGACTTGCACAGAAGAAGCAGATAGAGGATCTTGGACTGGTTATGCTCGAAGTCTTGATTAGGAGCCAGAAGTCAGCAAAAAGCCGTTGAGGTAAAGGACTGACGCCAAACTAGAGACGAAACTCTATCAGTAGTAGGGTGGGTTAATCACACACTCTACAGGTAGATCTACTGGGTAAGTCTTGGGAAACTTGATACTCTCTTGTGACACATGAAACTTAAGTACAATAGAGCTATCCTCAAAGTCTTCTGGGTTCATAGTTTATTAATTAGTTATATATAAATAACTAAAAGTGATTGAGCGATCGCGTTTTAAGGTAGAGCGCAGCGCAGGCAAACAGGCAATCCTATTACATACTCATAAGAGTCAGGACTTCCCCAGCAACCCTACCTGTAGCGGTTTTTATTAATGCATCCTACTATTTATAGGATTTGTTGACCAGTTTTGCCTAAGTCCTGTACTTGTGACTACCTTTCTTTAGCAGGATTGGGACAGAAGGATACTAAGGGGTTGAGCAAAATAACTATTTGTTATTTTTATTGATTTTTTGCTCGATTGCCAAAACTAAAAAAAGACTGGTATACTTTCCGTAAAAGCTTGATAAAAAAACATTCAGCTCACAACCATGAATATTAAATCTGCTCAAGAAGACCATATTAATTGGATCAAAGATCGGCTAAAACAAACCCAGCAAGAACTTGCTGAAGCGGAAGCAAACCTTCTTAAATTAAATAATTTAGTCGAGCAAAAGCGGGCAAATGTTGCCTATTTTAAGGATAAGCTTGAAGCAGAACTATCCAGCAATGATATTGATATGGTAGCGGACATAGCGATAGCCTTGCAGGAAAAAAATGAGGTCAATAGCAATCATTTGTCA
>NZ_JAAHGN010000180.1:0-9381 GCF_010672485.1 Moorena sp. SIO2C4
ACCCAAAGGATGGAAGCCCTCAGGAAAACGGGTAAGACGTGGTTTGTATGAAACAGCCAAGGGATATCTGATTAACGCAGATACTAACGGAGCGGCAAATATCGCGCGAAAAGTAGCCACACAGTTAGGTCTTGATCTGGCCAAGGTGGGTAGCGGGAGCTTGACACTCCCACATCGGTACGATCTTTTTAACTCTCTAAAAAAATCATACCGAACAAGAAGCGAAGCAGCACGGGTTCACCCTGCTGCTTCGCAACCTTGTAGAATCCCCCGTGCTTCAGCCGGGGGAGATGTCAAAGAAAAGGCAATGCTGAATTTCTACCCTTTGCTGACAAAGAATTTGAAGTAGTATTTAATACCATCAGCTTTTTACACTACCTAAATCCTCAACAAGTTTTCTCAGAAGTTAGTCGGATCCTGGAACCCAAAGGACATTATTACCTAGTAGACTATTCTGTTAGAAAGCGAAAAAAGTCTTTACCAATTTCCCCTAACCAGATTCGTTTCTATAGCCGACAGCAACGGGAAGAATTTGGCCAGGTAGCAGGTTTGTCATGCTTAGGGCATCACCATCTCCTCGGACCAGTTGTGCTAAGTATCTTTCAAAAACCTTAATAACTATAATAATAATTCCCTCTCTTCACACCTCCGATCACCTACCACACCTCCTTCTCTTTCCCGATTCCCGACTCCCGATTCCCGACTCCCGACTCCCGACTCCCTAACCAAAGCGCTATAGTTACTGAATCACCTCACAGCACTCTGCCACAGATGCCCGTTTTTCCATAGCAGCCACCAGTGCTTCATAAGATTCCCAGTGTTCAGTAATCATACTAGTCGCCTGACGCTCAGCCCATCGTGCTTTCACTGAGTACTCACTACCAGAAAAACCTAACCCTTCCAAAGCATCTCGGAGTTTTTCGCAGTCTTCTGCTCCGCCCTCAACATTCTCATAGACTATAGTTTCCGCAGCAATCCCTGCCATCCAAACCGTGCAAAATCGATCTAAGGTTAATCGCATTTCTCGAAGATTATAAGCCTTAGCCGATAGTGCTTCAGTATCAAAGCTCACACCACCATTACCCAGTTGTCCCTCCTTCAAAGCTTCCCAAGCACTTAAGGTGTAACCAGTGATTGGAATACCAAGTAAGTAAGCCACCAGAAAATGACCCGCTTCATGGCGAATTATGCGTCCGCGATGTTCAGGATTAGTACTCGCCAATACATCTAACAGCAGCGTTAACCCTTTGCCTTGGAAGCTGAAGCCATCTAAAGTAACAAGACTCAAGACACCAAAAGTAGTTACCGCAGGGATTGCCGGAGAAATATTCAACAGTGGTCCTAGCAAAACCGAAAGGGTCATGCCAAAAACACCAATAGCAATTAAATTCAGCGCAATTTGTTGCATTTGTTCTTGGTTACTTGTTAGTTAGTTATTAATTATACTTGGTTAATTGTTAATTATTAATTGCCATTTTTACTGTCGATCCATCCAAGTATCCAAGCCTTTCAACCAGATAACCAGCTAACCTTCAACCAGCTAACCTTCAACCAGCTAACCTTCAACCAGCTAACCTTCAACCAGCTAACCTTCAACCAGCTAACCTTCAACCAGCTAACCTTCATACTTCATACTTCATCCTCAAACTTTGGTGTTTCCGATGGAAGAGGAAGAGGAGTAGGTTTCTTACCTTTGTAGAACGTTTCCAAGCTCTTGGTATCTCCCACAAACCTCCAGTGCCAAGGCTCATAACTAATTCCTTGGGGATTGTCTCTAGGAAAAGACAACTCAAAGCTGTAGAAAGCCGCATTCTTTTCCAACCACTTAAAAGCTGCCGTATTCTCAAACTCAGGATTCAGGTTGGTAGCTGGTGCCATGGCATCCCCAATATCGATCGCATAACCAGTGTGATGCTCACTGTAGCCAGGGGGAGCACTTACTTCAGCCCGTTTACTAGCTACCTGTCCTCGCTGTTCCTTTACTTGAAAAAACAGGTACTTTTGCTGGTCCACAGAACGGAAACCCGAAATTGGCACTAGGATTACCCCCTGTCTTCTTGCTGCTGCTGCCATGGCTTTGTATTTCCGAGCTGCAGCAGCCTCCAATTTAATCCGACCATCACGGGTAATTGGTTGCAGTTGTGAGCTTAGCACTTCAGAGTAGGGTAAGTGTCCCAGAATGTTATCAGCATTATTCCCCTGTGAACTAGCTTCTGTCTGACTTTGAGTCGATGTTGCTTTACCCGACGGGGTAAGATTGGACTGAGCTTCAGGAGTTGGTTCCATTGGAATCAGGCTAAAGGCGATTCCTCCTATTGCTAATAGTCCAATAATTAGTAAGGTGACCTGCCAACGAGACCGGGGTTTTATATCTTGTCTATCCCTTACTGCCTCGGGAATATCATCTACTGTTACCTCTGTTACCTCTGAAAGGTTTGCTGGTTCGCCCGGGAGACCTGCGTTATTCAATAGTCCACTCCTGCACTGACATCCAAATTATTACATTTATTTATGACATACTTATAGTTACTGCAAATCCCAGCAGTGTCAGCGAAGCAACTGGATTACTTGACCAATCGTTCCAGAATTGTTATAGTAAAGATACGAGTTAAGCAAAGGTGATGGCAAGGCACAAAACCTTTGACCCAGAAGATGTTCTAGAAAAAGCCATGGAAACCTTTTGGCTTTATGGCTATGAAGGAACCTCAATGCAGGACTTGGTCAAAAGCATGGGGATTAACCGAGGCAGTCTATACGACACCTTTGGTGACAAACGTTCCCTATTCATGGCTGCGATCGCTCATTACAATGATACCTGTGTAAAAAATGCGATCGCATCCCTAGAAGCACCCACAGCCTCAAAGCAAGCCATTATCGACTTTTTCTACAACCTGATCGAAGGGGCTGTAGACGATAAAGACCATCGAGGCTGCTTGCTCACCAACACCGCTGTTGAACTGTGTCCCCACGATCCACAGACTAAATCCCGGATTGCTGCTAATCTGCGCTCAGTGGAAAACGCCTTTAAAAAAGCCTTATCCACAGCAAGGGAGCAAGGGGAAATCACAACCAACCATGACCTTCAGGCATTAGCCCAATATTTCACCAGTAGTATACAAGGGTTGCGGGTTATCTCCAAAGTCAACCCAGACCCAGAAACCCTAAGAGCTATTGTCAAGGTCATACTTTCCGTTCTCGATTGACAGAGTAAATTGAGACAGTAAATTGACAGAGTAATTTTTTTTGCTCTTAATTGGAACGATTGTTCAAATATAACCTAACTAGGAGTAAATCATGACCTTAAGCCAAGACTTGATTAACCTAAATACCCAGCTTCGCGCTCAGCAACCAGAAGAAGCCAAACTCATCATGGCAAAAGCAGGAGAAGACCTCGCTAATTCTGGCATTGTAGACAATAGCCTCAATGTTGGCGACAAATCCCCTAACTTTACCCTGCCTAATGCTGTAGGTAAACTGGTAGAATTGCAAGACCTACTAGCCACCGGAGCCGTAGTAATTTCCTTCTACCGGGGTCAGTGGTGTCCTTACTGCAACTTAGAATTACGAGCATTGCAGCAATTCTTACCAGAAATTCAGAAATTAGGTGCAACCCTAGTCGCTATTTCCCCTCAAACTCCCGATAATTCCCTGTCCACTACAGAGAAAAACCACCTAACCTTTGAAGTACTAAGCGATGTTGGGAATAAGATTGCCAAAGAGTTTGGTCTAGTCTTTACCGTACCAGAAGAACTCCGACCAGTTTACCAAAACTTTGGCATTGATTTACCTGCCCACAACGGTGATGAAACCTTTGAATTACCCATTGCCGCCACCTATGTAATTAATCCCGATGGAACCATCACCCATGCCTTAGTTGACCTAGATTACACCAAGCGACTTGACCCAGAAGAGATTGTCAGCGCATTACAAACCCTGGCTGTAGCGGTATAAGTAGCTCAATAAAAATCGTAAGCATTAAGCCGTCAGCCGTCAGCCGTCAGCTAAAAGCTCAAGTAACTCAGATTAAACCAATGCTTACCTGTTTTATTCAAAAGCACCTCAAGTAGCGTGGGCGTAGCGCATTAGCACCTCAAGTAGCACCTCAATTAGCCTGGCCTACGGTCAATGACTCATAGCTGATAGCTGATAGCACCTCAAGTAGCGTGGGCGTAGCGCTTAAGCTGATAGCTGATAGCACCTCAAGTAGCGTGGGCGTAGCGCTTAAGCTGATACGCGACGCGCTGATAGCTGATAACTGTCAGTCAACACTCAACAATCATTCCTAGTTTAGGAGGAATTAAACTATGTCAGAAACAGCCAAATATATTACCCTAAATGACGATAACTTTGAAACCGAAATCCTCAACAGTTCCATTCCAGTCATAGTAGATTTTTGGGCACCATGGTGTGGACCTTGTCGGGTAATGAATCCAATCGTCACTGAATTAGCCACAGAATTTGATGGGGTTGTCAAAGTAGGCAAATTAAATGTTGATGACTACGAACAACTAGCCAGCCACTATCACATTGAAGCAATTCCTTCCCTATTTTTATTCAACCAAGGTAAAGTAGTTGAGCGGTTGGAAGGTCTTGTGCGTAAACCGACTCTAGTTGACAAAATTAATGCCCTAACTAATCTCATTTATGTTTAAGGATGTGATAACGATTCTCGGATAATGGGTAATCGGTAATGGGTAATCGGGAAAACTTTATTGGTAATAGCTAATTGCCCATTACAAATTACCTTTATAGAGTCAAAAATTGTGGCACGCACTTAGATAAAATCAGGGAGAAATTCAGGGAGGAATTTAGATCAGCGCGTTGCTCATACTGTTGAGCATACTTATCAGGTAAATTTAATTTATTACCACTACTCCCTACTCCCTACTCCCTACTCCCTAAAATCCAGAAATAAAGTCCATCACCCAATTGAGAGTTCCTATAAAATAATCATGATTGATCTATATACCTTTTCCACGCCTAACGGACGCAAACCTGCTATCATGCTCGAAGAAGTAGGACTTCCCTACACCGTTCACACAATTAACATAGCAAAGGGAGAACAGTTTACTCCCGAATATGTAGCAATCAATCCCAATAGTAAAATTCCTGCTATCATTGACCAGGATACTGGTATAAAAGTTTTCGAGTCAGGAGCAATCCTAATTTATTTAGCAGAAAAGACAGGCAAGTTGTTGCCAACCGATACAGCAGCAAGAATACAAGTGATTGAATGGTTGATGTTCCAGATGGCAAGCGTTGGACCAATGTTTGGTCAACTGAGTCACTTCCGACGCTTTGCTCCAGAACAGATTCCCTATGCTATCGATCGCTATGAAAAAGAAACCCTACGTCTGTTTGGTGTCTTAGATCAGCAATTAGCAAAACAAGAATTCATTGTTGGAGATTACTCCATTGCCGACATAGCTACCTATCCTTGGGTAGCTGCCTATGACTATTTGGGAGTCACCCTAGATAACCATCCCCACCTCAAACGCTGGGTCGAGACAATGCAGCAGCGACCCGCTGTGGAACGGGGCATGGCAGTCTGAACGTTTGTTGAAAGTTGAAAGTTGAAAGTTGAAAGTTCAAACTTCAAACTTCAAAGTTCAAACTTCACAGTCATGAATCCTAGGTGGGCAGTGCCTATCAAGCCTATTAACAGCTGATCTGATCTGTCTGGTGCACTGCCCACCCTACATGAACTTACTGAAACTCAAGGATCTACTTTTATTGAACAATTGAAAAGTAATAATTATGATTTAAAACTATTTGAAAGAGGGGATTATAAGCTATAAACCTGGCTGACCATAGAAGATATTATGGTATTGATTCCCACCGTTTTAAATAACCTTTTCCGCACCCTGATTATGAAAGTTGTTAGGATCCGGTAGACCACTATAGCTATAGTAGGAGAGTTGACCGTTGGGCTTTAGAGCGACTAGGCTTAGAAACTTTCCTCAACATTGCCTCAACATTTTCCGGACTCAAAGGGGATGTTGAGAATTTAGAGTAATCCAGCAGAGCTAATTTATAAAGTAAATATAAAGAGCTCAAATCCTTTGACAGACATGGATTTCCGGGAACAGGGCGTGCACAAGCGCCCGAATTATTGAAAGCCTTTCAGCGCCATGGTTATAGCTTCTTTTACCAATCAGCTCTGACCGCTGTGATAATTCAGCTAATTTCGTTCAAAATTAAGAGCTGATAAACTTTGCTTACAAATCTTAAAAAACTAGGTGTGGTTTATTACCCTGTAGATGTAGGAAAGCGCCAGTAAAATCCAGTTTTTGGGCTAATTTACAGTGCTTTTCACAGAAAAGAAACAAGTAGTTAATCATGGGTACTTTCAATTTAGGCACTTTCAGCGGCAATCCCATCAGCCGCAATCGGTACACACTCACTACCTCAGACGCCACTGATGTGTTTAAGTTTAGGGTCTCAAACAACCGTCAAATTAACCTAAATCTACACAATATCAGTGCGGGAGATGATGCTAACCTCAGACTCTACCGGGACACTAACAACAATGGCATCTTTGACTTGGGCGACCAACAAGTGGCTAGCTCTTTACAGGGTGGCAATGCTAACGATGTTATCAACTACAGTGCTACCAGTGGCACTTACTTTGCCCAGGTAAAACGCTACGCTCCTAGTAGCAATGGAATTGTTTCCTATAATTTAGAGTTGTCTGGAACTAGCAAACCAAATACCTATCAGCCCTTGAGCCCGAACCAAGTCTTTTCCCTCAACAGTAACTTAGAGGCAGACCACATTATCTACCTTGACTTTGATGGTCATACTACCACAGGTACCTCATGGAACAAGAACTTCGGGAGTTCCATTGTGACCCCTGCCTATGACACGGATGGGAATACTTCCAATTTCTCCACTGCTGAGAGAGAGACTATTTGGCGCATTTGGCAACGGGTGGCAGAAGACTTTAGTCCCTTTGATGTGAATGTGACTACTGCCCAACCTTCCGATGACCAACTCAAAAAAACCAGCGGTAGTGATTCCCAATGGGGCATTCGCGTTGTCATTGGGGGAGATGGTTCCTGGTATCAAAAAGGTACCGGTGGTTTGGCTTATATGGATTCATTCAACTGGGACAGTGATACCCCCGCCTTTATTTTTTCAGAGAATCGCGCTGGAGGCAGTGAGAAATCGGTGGCTGAAGCTATTAGCCATGAGGTAGGTCATACCTTGGGTTTGTCTCATGAGGGTGATTCCACCAACGACTACTACTATGGTCATGGCAATGGCAGTGTCGAAACCGGGTGGGCTCCTATTATGGGAGAGGGCAACGATCGAAATCTCAGTCAATGGAGCAAAGGTGAGTATACCGGTGCCAGCAACCAAGAAGATGACCTAGACATCATCACTGGGCAAAATGGTTTTGGCTATCGCCGGGACGATTATAGTAACCAGCTAACCAGTGCAGCAGCGCTATCGATCAATGATGGTCAGGTGGAAAATTATGGCATCATTGAAAAAAATAACGACATTGACTGGTTTGAGTTCAATTCAACAACGGGCAACATAGCCCTAGATATTAAGCCTTTTGAGCGAGGACCTAATTTAGACATTCTGGCTAAGCTATATAATGCTTCCGGTCAACTGATTAGCTCTTCTAATCCCATCGGTTCTCTGTCCGCTAGCTTTAATCTTGATCTCAGTCCAGGGCAGTATTATCTAAGCATTGATGGTACGGGTCAAGGAAACTTAGCTACCGGATACAGTGATTACGGCAGCTTAGGACAATACTCTATTACTGGCACGGTTGCTTAGACTCTGCAATCTAATGCTTTAGAAACGTTCCTCAACATCTTCTGATCTCAAAGGGGATGTTGAGAATTTAGACGAGTTTAACCCTTCCTCACCCAATTCCGAAATTCTGCTACCAACTGCAAATAATCTTTGGTGTCCACCTCTGCTAAAAATCCCTCAATTTCCCCTATAGGTAAACCAGGAAAAGCCAAACTTTATTGACTATATTCTCGATCTCGTAACTGATAAATCTCAAAAGATTCACCATCATAATGCCAAACTTCTGAAACCCCTAACTCGGCATATATAGCGCTACGCTTAGCGTCAGAAGTGAGAAGTCAGAATTCAAAAGTAAGCTAGGACTAGGTTTCGGAGTTTATAAATGTCCTAATCTTAATGCGTAGTGCTATACTGCCAAACGGTTCATAGAACTACTGGTAATATCAATTTATACTACATCTGGAGCTGGAGCGGTTTCTAAGTTAATCCTTTTTTTGCCCTTAATTATGCTAATATTTTGGATATAAAAGTTTTTAGGTAACTTCGGAATAGGGAATAGGGAATAGGGAATAGGGAATAGGGAATAGGGAATAGAGCACTTGGCATTCAACCTAAGTATTGATTATTGCCAATATATAAGTGGACTGTATCTTTTTTGTCCAATTTTATTAATTAACTTATCTGCCAATGGCTATATGACCTACATTCAATGTTCTTAACCCTACTCCCTACTTCCTACTCCCTACTCCCTAAAACCCAGAACAAAAGTACCTCAACCAATTGAGAACTGCTATATTACTTCAGCGTCTGCTTAAAGGTATCCTCAAACTGATCTTTAGTAAGATTTCCAGCTTCTAGGTCTTCACAGAGGGTTTGAATTTTTTCTGTAAGCTGCTGATATTCATCTGGGTCTGCAAGTAGGGCTTTTTGCTTTTTCTTAAGGGGACGAAACAACCAAGGCTCGATAAATCCGGACTTCGGTTCTTGCCATAACCCTTTTCCTTGGCGTTCCGCATCTGCCTCTGCCAACAGAAGGGAAATAGCCATCTCACGAGGGCACTTACTAAAATAATCGTAATAAATCAGTGCTAATCCTTCTTTTACTAAACTATGCTGAATAAACGTGCCATCCAATAAGTAAACTTCGCCAATTCTACGATTGTAGCGAGTGTCGATGTCGGTAATTCTCAATTTAACTTTATTCCTGTTTTCTTCTACCAACTGTTTGACCCAGTCTTTCCCTTCGTTGCCCCACTTAAATTGACTTTGATAGAACGCATTGTCCTGATTTTTATCCTCAAGTTTTTTGTAACCCCACCCCTTAGGAGTTTCTGGTGCATCAATGTAAACGAACCGCACTGTAATGTCTTCTCCGGAGGCATCAATCACATCAATAGTGTCAGCATCGGAAACTTTCTTAACAGCGTAGGTTTCTAGGGACTCAAAGTATGGCGGTACTTGAGGAGCAACTGACCCTACTTTACTTAAAATTTCACTAATCAAGTCTGTCATGGCGTTAATTGTATCAGGACTGAGGTAGGAGTAGTGGATGAACAGGCAATCAGTGCCTCAAACCCACAGCCGATTCTACTCTAGATTTTAGACTAACCA
>NZ_JAAHGN010000181.1:0-9370 GCF_010672485.1 Moorena sp. SIO2C4
CTGATAGCTTACGATAGGTTTTCACACTTCGTTACACAGTTAATGACAAATTGATACAAAAATATTTATTTTTTGACCAGAATTAAATATAATTAATTCAGTAGCGGAAAATATTAGGTTTAAACCTAATATTTTCCGCTACTGAATTAATTATATTTAATTCTGGTACCATCCGGTGACTTTGGCGATGTTCTACACTAAACCTTGCAACCACTGCCGCTAATCGGTCTCCTAAGCCTAATGATGGTACCTCGGCAGGGAGTGGTGCACGGTTCTTCCTGCCGCAGCAAGTGCATTCCAACTGATGCAGTTGATGTTCAATTCCCTTGGCCGATAGCGGCGGAATATCAACGATTTGATCACGATAAGGGTGCGCTGGTCGTTGCCCCTCAACTGCTCTCCACAATGCTGACCAATATCTGGTACATGGGAATGGACTTCGCTACAGGCTTCGAGCGGATAGAGCTGTGGTGTTTTCTCGGATCAGCCATCACTGCTAGACTTTTTCTTTTTCTTTGTCTTTTTCTTGTTGAGAGTCTGGGGGTTTGACAAATCTTGCTGACCAAAACCGTCACTTGAGGGGGGACGAGATGAATTTTGTGAATTTTGCTTGAGTTGCTCTTCTATATAGGCCAAACGCTCACTCAAAACTGTTACCACCGCTTTTACACTCCCTGGGGTGGCATCCCAATCTCCCAAAGGAATTTGAATCCCTGGGATGTTAATCTCTACACTCATAAACCCAATCTTACCACAGAATCGCCACTGAAACCCACATTTCTTCGTTGGAGGCTGGGACGGTTACGACTGAAGTTACCCTTAGCGATTTCATAAAAACCCTTGCCTAGAGAGGTTTCCAGCCATTTTTAAGCTACCGCTACTGGGTACATTTAGAAGCGACTCCTGAAAAGCATTTGAAAGGATTTGAAGCGAATGCTATTTTTGTGCATAGTACCATGATTGCAAGCATCAAGCCAAAACCTACATGGGTACATATTTGGGAAACTCAATCGCTACATCGTTTACAGTAAGAGAGTTTGAGGCTGAAAGTAGTACAAATGAACGGTGTGACTTCAGTTATGAGAAACATTCAAGTTTATTACCCCGTTTTGATGCAATAGCGAGTGGTTTGGGTTCTGTTTGGGTCACTTGTGAGCATCTTGTCACAAAAATTACTCACTACATTGTGTAGTTCTAAAAGATTACGAATTTTGAGGATTTTGCAATGGGGTTGACCTTATCGCCCGAAGGGCTAATCGCAAATTGTTAAATAATTCTAAGTATTTCTAGTTGGGATGATCACTCAGGATGAGGTTTTTATATACAGCGTTTTTCATAACTATAAGGTACATAGGTGCGCTTTCCGCATCTAATTATTAAATTCCCATTAGCTGCGCGCCTCCAAGGCCGGGTTACCCGGCCTTGGGTCGCGCCTTCGGGTCGCACCTCAGGATTTTTTCCCTGTTCCCTGATCCGAAGTTCCCTAAAACCCAAGAATTTGTACCTCACCCAATGGCCAACCGCTGTATTACTTAATGTATTACAAATTGAAGTTCTTTCAAAAATAAACGGTGCTACATGAAGAAAAGTTAAAAAATTTGCCATCCTTACTCCAAGCAGATCCCATAAAAATTTACAAAAATTTACATAGCGATAAAAACTTTGGTCCGACTACTGATCAGCAAAAGGTGATCACCAAATGGGCTGATAAGCGACACGCTGATAGCGTCCGTCAAAAGCTCAGTCCCAAATTCGGTCACCTGCCCTGGTTTATCGAGATTTGCGGCTATAATGAAACCGCTGTGAGGGGAGAGGGAGAGATGAGGAGTGGGTATGAAAAGTTTTTTCAAAACTGGCAACTATGCAATTAAAATCCACAACAGCTTAATTGCACAACTTAATTGCACAACCCAAGTAGGAGGTTAGTCACGTTAATGTCTATGTTATCATAAAAAGCGAGTATAGGTATCGGTTGCAGTTTTTGTTTTCAGTGTTGACAGGTTTCTTCTGTTTCATATTGCTAAGCATGCCTCCGAAATTTCTATCTCTACATAAATCAAATTTTGGAGATATTGTATGTCTGTCTATGTTGGTAACCTTGCACGTGAGGTGACAGAAGAGGATCTGAAATCTGTGTTTGAAGAATATGGCGAAATCAAGCGAATTCACATGCCCACCGATCGCGAAACAGGTCGCTTAAGGGGCTTTGCTTTTGTGGAAATGAACACAGAGGAGGAAGAAGCGAAGGCCATTGAAGAGCTTGATCGAGCTGAATGGATGGGGCGCGAGCTCAAAGTCAATAAAGCCAAGCCTCGGGAAAAAAGAAACTCATTTGGGGGCGGTCGCAAAGGTGATAACTTCGGCGCTCGTCGCTACTAAGCTCGCTTTGATCTAAATCAAAACCCAATTCTCAGGTCTGAGCCCAGGGCAGGGGTTTTACCCCTGTCTAGTTCTACCCTGCGCGTCAGAATTTAGGGAGTAATCCTGGTAGGGTAAAGCAAACTCGAACTCTAGTTGGAAGATACTAGTGTGGGTAGGATTGCTGTCTATCAGTCGATTGAAGGCATCTTAAACTTTTTGATTCAGACAAGTATGAACGTTTAAGACCTAAAGTAGGAAAACCCAAATAGGCAGTGTTCAGATCGAGAATCACACTAGTTGTAGTGTGTGAGTTAACCAACAATATCATTAATTCCACGGCTCATAGCTAAAGTCAGTTTTAAGGGAGATATTGTAGCAAACTCTCCAGGCTGAAGCGTGGAGGTACACCATCACAGTCCACTTGACAAGGAGTAAGGAAAAAATAAGGATTTGAGAGCCTGCTTTTGGCAGGCTTAATTCGGATTTCTTTGCCATAGACGAGTGCAGGCTATCCAGGTGCAAGATTATGATTTTCAACGGACTTGAGATATAAGCCATTCGTTTTAAAAACTGGCCAGATGCCAACACCTTCCGTCAGTTGTAGGAGTTTTCTCAGTCAATCAGAGGTTTGCCCTGTCCTGTACTTATGGGATGAATGATGACTTGTTATTCGACCACGGAAGCGATCAAAACAGGAGGACATTGAATGACCCAAGTGGTGGTTGGTGAAAATGAGCAGTTAGAGTCAGCCCTACGTCGATTTAAGCGAAAAGTCTCCCAAGCTGGCATCTTTGCCGATATGAAAAAGAATCGTCATTTTGAGACATTTGCACAAAAACGCAAACGTAAAGAAATTGCGAGACATCGGGAACGTCGAAGACTCCGAAACCGTAGAAGACGGTTCTAGCAGGGTAGATTGCTAGATTAATTTTTTAGATCCACTCCGGTAGCATCGTTATTGTAAGGCGTGGGTAATAGGTAAGAGGTAATGGGTAATTGGCAATTGCGATTACTCCTGTACCATTACCGATTACCCGTTGCCTATTTCCGTGACCCATTACCCAAAACAACCTTGGATTATGAACACTACATTATGAACACTAAATATGACAAACGACAAAAACGGACTTGATATAACCTGATGTTTTGCTCAAGTTGTTAATGGCTGAGGATTCTTAGTCAGTAAATTCCGCAACCAGCGTCGAGTCTTGGGAGAGATTAGCCACATACCGAAGTACAAAATTATATCCATAGGTAGGGGTTTGCCATGGCGAATGGCTTCCCAGAGAAGGGGAAAAAATGCCTTCCACTCACCAGCGAAGGCAGCTCTTGAACTTACCTGTGTCAAGATAAAGGATGCGTAAGCACGGGGTGTAACTAACTCTTGTAAATTTTGAATCCAGTTTAATGAAGTCCGCCATTTAGTAGTGCTACTAATACTAGGATGGTTTTCTCCTAAATACCACACTGACAATGGTTCAGTCACAAACTCAATTCCTACCTCTTCCAAAGTAGTCGCCCGTAACACCCAGCCCCAATCTTCGTGAATTTTACCGCTGCTTCCGGGGGGGATTTTTTGCAATAACTCTTTGGATGTAAGAATAGTTGAAGCTTGAATTAGTCCTTCTCCCTGGAAGAAGGTATTGCGAACAAACAGATATTCACTCAGTTCTTCTGATTTAGAGGGAATTCTTCTCGGCCAAATGGAATCGTTTTGGGGAGTCCGAGCAATTAGGTAACAGGTAACAATGGGGTATTTGTATTGGGAACGATTAGCCGCTTCCAGTTGCAGTTCAAGTTTTTGGGGCATCCATTCGTCATCATCATCTAGATGAGCAATCCATGGGGCTTGAGCTGCAGCAATCCCCGCCCTACGAGCGGCAGTGCAACCTTGATTGGTGGGCAGTTCAATCACCCTTAGCCGGGAGTCATCCACTTCTGCGAGTGAGGCACAAGTAGCCTCATTCGGACCATCTATGACAACAATGACTTCGATTTGACTAAGGGTTTGAGCTAGAGCGCTTTGAACAGCTCGTTTAACTAACTTTGGTCTGCGATAGGTAGGTATTACGACACTAACTAAGGGTTTCAAGGTTATATCCTCCTGATGATATGTAAAATGAAAAATTTCTGCTGATTATAAATCCTAATGATTGGCAATATTTTTTTGAAAAAATAACCAGTTTTAGGGACTGATTAAGCATGGCTACCCTTGGGTAATTAGGGGACCAAAACCAACTCAAATTTGTAAGTACTCAAAGGAATAAATATTAGCTAACAACCTCTTTATATAGCCCCTACGCCAATAAGATTATTTGAATTAACTGAATAATTTATAAAATCTCAATACTAGTAGGGGGATATCAGTCAATTCATGAAACAAAAAAAAAGGATCCCAAAATTATTAAACCCGAAGTTATAGCAAAATTACTCCTCGCAGCTAGTTTGATTGAGTGCATCTCACTTTTGCAATTAGCCAAAAATTATAATAAAATCTCCAGACTCCCCGCGCCCCCGCCCCTGCTTGTTTACAAATATGAGATGCACCCGTTTGATTATCCTGAGGGTCACAATATAGCAGTCGCCAGGGCAGTTAGGACATGACAAAAGTCTCAAACCTAAGTAAGCGCAAGAGTTTGACTTCTGACTTCTGACTTCTGACTTTTGACTTCTGCTATAATACTGATTGATAAGGGTTGCTAGGTAAAATGAACTATCGATATATTTTTTTGTTATAAGCTGATGAAATTTTTCCTTTTGAAACCAATAATTATTAATAGCTCTCTCTCTTTGATTTTCATAAAAATAACTTAATAAGCCATTTGCTTTGGCATTCAAAACATCACCAATGTGAAGGATATCATTTGGGGTACATCCTAGCTGTTCAAGAACATATGGATAAATATCTCCCGTAAATTTAGTTTTCCCTATAGCAGAAGACAAAAATAGATTGTCACTCTGATCATAGCCTGCGGCATGAAGAATTTTATTAATCACCGATAGGAGATACATATCTGAGATGAAAATAATCTGTTTTTGATTTTCTCGGCAATAGTTATAGACCGAAAAAATAAATTCATTACGTCGGCAAACATCCCTTTCGGTTTCTATTTCAATTTTTTTGAGTATTTGTGCCGTTTGGTCATTAACTCCAAAATATTCTACCAAACACTCAAATATGGTATCCAAGGTAACTTCTGACACTTGTTCTCGTCTCCAGAGTTTTTCCCTAGATTTTTTTTATGCTTTTTGCCTAAGCTTAGGATAATTTGGTAATAACTCGGAATGACAATACTCATACTGCCTTTGAACCAGTGTAAAGACATCACTTGGCTCTAAAACATTGCGTATAATTGCGGTATCAAAGATATCAAATGATACGTATTTTGATTTACTGATGATCTTGGCTAGTGTGTGATCCATCTGACCTATCTTGAAGCTAAGCTGCTAAAAAACTAATCCAGTTTTGGGTTTGCCTTGCCATATCTATGTTTTCGTTTTCCTGACTACCCTGATTTTCCTATTCAAGGGAAAAGTAAGGATAGAGAAGTAGTTAAGGAGACTAGCATTGAAAAGAGTAATCAGAAAACGGGCAATAAAAGCATTGCCCTGGCTAAGTGAGAAATCTCAGACTATCTAATGACAGAATTCCCATTAGTGGAGAAAAAGTAACACTATTACTCTCAAGCAGAAAAATTATCGATCATGAAAGCAGTGTCTTTGTGGAAACTCCAAAACTTTCTCCCGATCTTGGAAGGTTGGTGAATTACCTCTGTGGTGCCTATACAATTGGGATACAACCATACACTACATAAGACCCCCAGCTTAGCCGCAGGCTTAGTGGGGGGATGGTGCCAGGGTATTCACAGCATTTTGCCTATGTCAATAGTGATCAGTGAACCGACACTCTAAAATACGGAAATATACCTGCAATATACGAAGTGCTTTGTAAATGTCAACCGTAGCTAATGGGCAATTGATACTAAGTTGGGATCAAAGATAGTATCTTCCTCAAAAGGTGATGGAGTGATGGGGTGATGGGAAGAAAGTGCTAAGTATGAATGCAACTTAGTATCACTTGGTATGAATCACGATCATGGTGTTATTGCACCATGACTGAGACAAAATTAATAAAATTAATTTTCTCAGTTATTCTGAGTTGACTGGCTAGAACTGACTAACAGCTACACATCAGGTACATCCTGATTTTGCTAGTTCATTCCCTGAGGTAATGGTGAAAGAAGGCTTACAGGCTCGTCTAAACTGTGTTTTTGTCCATTTAGCATGTACCCCATCTTCTCTACTCTCAAAGGTTGTGCATAAAATTTAGCTAGAGCAAGTTGAAAGAAAAAGGCTGGATTACCGAGTAAGTAGCGAGCTGCGAGACGTTTGGGTTCACGGGATAGACGATAAAGCCACTCTCCACCAAGATTGGAAATAAATTCTGGACAGTCAGGAACCAAACCTGCTAATCGGTCGATCACTGCACCACAAGGCATGAACACATTGACATTAATACGACTACGATGCTGCCAAATCCATTTTTCTTGAATTGGCATACCCATGCCTACTAATAAAATATTAGGTTTTGCCTGGTTAATTTTATTAATTATCTCTTCATTTTGGCTGGGGTCTTCTTTATCAAAATATCCGTGATGACCATCGACAATAATATTGGGGTATTGTTGTCTAAGGTTATTAAGGGCTGTTTCTAGATGCTTAGGCTTTGACCCCAGCAGAAACATTGACAAACTATTTTGGTTAAAATTATCCAGTAATTTGGGCATTAATAGTGTGTAAGATGCGCGGTATTTTAGGGATAAATTGTACCCCATAAACTGAAGGGCTTTTAATATACCCATACCGTCACAATGGGCGATTTCTGCACTTTGGATAAATTCATAGAACCATGGGAGCTGCATTGAAAAATTAAAACTATGTACGTTATAGTGAGCTACGGTTATTTTTCTGTCTTCAACGCAAGCGGCATGAATGGCGTCTACAATCCTAGGGACGGTTACACAAGATATTCTACGCTCTAGCAAATGTACATTAATAGCAGGTAAATAATCTAATTCATTCCGTTGATTTTTTATTGCCATTGCCGTAATAGTTAGACTAGTGATTATTTACAGTATTGCCACCTGTTGTTCGCGATCGCGTTTTCACGATGTCAAACTTATGAATAAGTTATGTGTGTGTATCACAAGTAGGACTTACGCAGCTGATCGAGAAATTAAGGTTTTAGCCAATAGGGAACTTCGGCTCTGGAAAGAACCGGGAATAGGGAATTACAGCAGTTTTACAGATCTGATTTTACAGATCTGAGTGGGTAAGTCCTGAGTAGGTAAAAGGCTTGTATGGTTGGATGGTATCCCCCCATTACCCCCCTAAAAAAGCCGGGTAAACAAGAGGCTTACATCCATAGTCTTGACAAATGACTAATGACTAACTGATTTTTTCCAAATTACCAACATTACACCGCAGATAATCAAACCCAACCCCACGGCACGGCTAACGGGGATGGTTTCCTTAAAGAAAAAATAGCCCATCAGTACGGAGAAGACGTAAGTCAAGGATACTGAAGGACCAGCAACGCTGAGATTTACCCGCGTCAGCAACAAAATGTATGCCAGTGCCCCTAAACCATAACAACTTAGCCCTGCTATAATTTCTGGGGTCTTGGGTATACTGAAAATCTGATCTAGCCAATTGCTAGCGTTAACTTTTTCCAGCTTTTCGGCTCCAGTTTTGAGCAAGAACTGTCCAGTAGCACTGGTTAGGACTGACATTAAGAAAAGACTAAATTCTGCTAGATTCACGAATATCTCAGAATTACAAGTGGTCGATGCTTCTTAATCCGATTGCTAGTTTGATGCTATAGGCTTCAACCTTCAGGAGCTTAAGTTATTGTGATTGCTCCTAAAATAGTGTTAGGAGATTGATTTTAAGTATTTATGGCTACTTCCAGCACTGCTACCTACACCGAAGAACAGATTTCAGCTTGGCTGCGGGGTTTATTTGCCGTTGCCTGGGCTGATGGTCACTTTGACCCTGAAGAACAAGAGGTTATGGCTCAAATCACCCAGGAGACATTGGCTCCTGGTACTGATTTGCAGTCTTTTGATCAACCGATTACTCCTGAAGAACTGGCAGCAGCTTTAGGTAAGGATAACACAACGGCAGAGAATTTTCTACGAACTGCTGTAATGGTAGCCTTGGCAGATGGGGTGTACTCTGCGACTGAAGCTGATGTTCTAGACCAGTTCTGTGAAGCACTAGGTCATAAGGTTGAGGCTCTTGAATCACTGCAGGTAACTCTTTATGACGATAAGGCAACTGAGCAAAGGGATTCTGCTGATGCGTTAGCTCAAGAACCAGGAAGTTCTGACCATCCCCATTCGGATATTCTACAGCCAGTACGGGATTGGTTAGATGGTATGGATGTTAATGACCCACGTGTTGCTCGATTTATGTGCAAACTGATTCCTGCTCAGTGTCCGTTTGAACGGGACGTGAAGCTATTTAATCACAAAATCGTCCACATCCCACCGATGTGTAAGCTTAATCCTCTCTATGATCAGTTAGTCGGCTTGCGCTTCCGGGCTTTATCTTATTTAGCCGATGATTGTGGTGAAGATGTTTCATCTTATTTATAAGTGGTGATTGGTAATTGGTGATTGGTGATTAGTCATTAGTCATTGGTGACTAGTCATTAGTCATTGGTCATTCGTAGTTAGATTGATTAAGGAGAATGGGGTCAACTGACTGGTGTCAAGAAAACACTAAGGACTAAGAACTAATTATGCAATTTATCGACCAAGCAGAAATTGAAGTTGTCGCTGGTAACGGGGGCGATGGAATTGTGGCGTTTCGGCGGGAAAAGTATGTTCCTGCTGGAGGACCGGCGGGGGGTAATGGTGGTCGGGGGGGTAGCGTGATTTTGAATGCTATAGAGCACCTGCAAACGTTGCTAGATTTTAAATACGCCCATTGCTTTCGAGATGAA
>NZ_JAAHGN010000182.1:0-4826 GCF_010672485.1 Moorena sp. SIO2C4
CGTGTCTTCAAACTCCGAGTACCCCCGTTTCCCTTAAAAAAGGGGGACTTTGAGTATGGCTCCCCCCTTAATAAGGGGGGCTGGGGGGGATCTAATATCTTGCGGAAAACTTTGAAAACACACCCTAACCCCTCCCAGGAGGGGAATATGGGGAGATGGGGAATCAGATCAGTTTTCCCGATTCCCGATTCCCGATTCCCGATTCCCGACTCCCGATTACCGATTACCGATTACCGATTCCCGATTCCCTACTCCCTACCGATTCGATTACCGATTCCCGATTCCCGATTCCCGATTCTTTGTACCTCTTTCAAATTCTGTGACTCTATCGACGAAGATTGCGGTGATTGCTCCGAAAAAATTTAATTATTATTTACAAAAAACTTCAATAGCTAGACCCGCCTATGGCTTCTGGTGGGTCTTGATGATTTTGCCCAGCCATGCTCTATGGTGAGCAACCTTAACTCTTACAGGATTTACCCATTTTCCCATAAATCCCCCAAACTTAGGGGACTTTTTGAGTAGTACCCCCGCTTAATCCAGGCTGGTGATTTACTATTTTTGTTTATTGTACTACTTTTTAGTAAAAAAAAATATAAAAATAATTATTTAAATATTAAATTTAATAAATAAGATTTAAAGTGCTTTATATAATCGCTTAAGTTTAAAGAAGTTGATTTAAACTAATTTAAAGGCTATATCCATAAAAAAGACCATGTATTTTATGGTGCAGTTCGTGAATAATGCAATAAGCGCCGAAAGCCAAGCAATCTACCGCTGGCTTTAGGGTTCCTCGCTGAATCACTGCCTGAGGTGCGACCCAAGGGCGATTTACTCGCCCTAGGAGGCGCGCACCTAAGATAAATCAAGCATAATTGCTGAAATTTGGCTTTCGGCTGGCTGAGGGGCAAAGACAACATAAGAATTTTTATCGGAAACAGGAGATTAAAGGTGAAACTTTCAGTATATGGAAAAGGTGGTATCGGTAAATCCACAACTAGCTGTAATATCTCAGTTGCCCTAGCTAAGCGGGGTCGGAAGGTGCTGCAAATTGGCTGTGACCCGAAGCATGACAGCACATTCACTCTGACTGGTTTTCTGATCCCTACGATTATTGATACCCTTCAGGAAAAGGATTACCACTACGAAGATGTCTGGCCTGAAGATGTGATTTACAAAGGTTATGGTGGTGTTCATTGCGTAGAAGCTGGTGGTCCCCCGGCTGGTGCGGGTTGCGGTGGCTATGTGGTTGGTGAAACTGTAAAGCTGCTCAAGGAACTGAATGCTTTTGATGAGTACGATGTGATTCTGTTTGACGTTCTGGGTGATGTAGTCTGTGGTGGTTTTGCTGCTCCCCTGAACTATTCCAACTATTGCATGATTGTGACGGATAACGGTTTCGATGCGTTGTTCGCTGCTAACCGGATTGCTGCTTCTGTTCGTGAAAAAGCTCGCACTCACCCGCTGCGTCTGGCTGGTCTGATTGGCAACCGCACCTCTAAGCGCGACTTGATCGATAAGTATATCGAAGCTGTGCCGATGCCAGTGCTGGAAATTCTGCCACTAATTGAGGACATTCGTGTCTCTCGGGTTAAGGGCAAAACGATTTTTGAAATGGCAGAAACTGACCCTAGCCTGGAACCTGTTTGCCAATACTATCTCAACATTGCTGACCAAATTCTGGCACAGCCTGAGGGGGTTGTACCTCAAGATGCACCTGACCGGGAGTTGTTCTCTTTGCTGTCTGACTTCTACCTCAATCCTCAAACCCCAGCAGTGACTGAGGAAGAAGAATTAGACCTGATGATGGTGTAAGCAAAGGTTAGGAGGTTAGGAGGTTGAAGGTTGAAGGTTGAAGGTTAGGAGGTTGAAGGTTGAAGGTTGAAAGTTATAAGAGGCGTAGGGTGCGTTAGGGACGGGCGAGCCCTAATTTTCTCGGTAGCCAGTGTTGAGACAGTCCGTCCCGTAACGCACCACCGGGTCAAACAGCTTTAATGAGATGTACCCGGTTGAAAGTTATAAGAGTCAACAGCAAACCTGAAAACCTTAAGCCCTTAAAACCTTCAACCGTTAACCGTTAACCGTTAACCCTTCAATCCTTCAAGCCTTAAAACCTTCAACCCTTAAAACCTTCAACCTTCAACCTTCAACATTAAACCTTCAACCCTTCAACCTTTAAACCCTTAAAACCGACGAGAGAAACCAGGAGAGGAGAATTTTAAATGACTGTTGCTGAAACCCCTCAAGCCCTAGATTTTGAGTGCGAAACTGGGAATTACCATACCTTTTGTCCGATTAGCTGCGTGGCATGGCTTTACCAAAAGATTGAAGATAGTTTCTTTTTGGTGATTGGTACTAAGACTTGTGGCTATTTCCTCCAAAATGCGATGGGGGTGATGATTTTTGCTGAGCCACGCTATGCTATGGCGGAGTTGGAAGAAGGGGATATTTCCGCTAAGCTCAATGATTACGAGGAACTGAAGCGGTTGTGTTTGCAGATTAAACGCGATCGCAATCCTAGTGTGATTGTCTGGATTGGTACCTGCACTACGGAAATTATCAAGATGGATTTGGAAGGCTTGGCTCCCAAGCTGGAATCTGAGATTGGTATTCCGATTGTGGTGGCTCGTGCTAATGGCTTAGACTATGCTTTCACCCAGGGTGAAGATACGGTCTTGGCGGCGATGGCTCACAAGTGTCCGAAGGAAGCACCCCAGGTGGAAGAGGAGAAACAAGAGCGGAATGCGATCGCAAAACTCCTCAACTTTGGACGCCAGAAAGAAGAGGTGGCTGCGGAAGAGTCAGACTATGCGGATCATCCACCCCTAGTCTTGTTTGGCTCCCTACCTGACCCGGTTGTGACTAACCTCACCCTAGAGTTGAAGAAGCAGGGGATTAAGGTGTCTGGTTGGTTGCCTGCTAAGCGTTATACCGAATTACCAGTAATAGAAGAAGGTTACTATGTTGCTGGGGTTAATCCTTTCCTAAGCCGTACTGCGACTACTCTGATGCGCCGCCGCAAGTGTAAGTTAATTGGCGCACCTTTCCCCATTGGTCCGGATGGCACTCGGGCTTGGATAGAGAAAATGTGTTCTGTGTTTGGTATTGAACCAAAAGGCTTGGCAGAACGGGAAGCTAAAATTTGGGAAAGCTTGGAGGATTATATCCAGCTGTTGCGTGGTAAGTCAGTATTTTTCATGGGGGATAACTTGCTGGAAGTTTCCTTAGCTCGTTTCCTGGTTCGTTGCGGTATGACTTGCCATGAAATCGGTATCCCTTACATGGATAAGCGTTATCAGAAAGCTGAGTTAGCTCTGTTAGAACAGACTTGCCACGAAATGGGTGTACCAACTCCCAAGATTATCGAGAAGCCAGACAATTTCAACCAGATTCAGCGGATTTATGACTTGAAGCCGGATTTGGTGATTACCGGTATGGCTCATGCTAATCCTTTGGAAGCACGAGGGATTAATACTAAGTGGTCCGTTGAGTTTACCTTTGCTCAAATGCACGGCTTTACTAATGCCCGAGATATTCTGGAATTGGCAACCCGTCCGTTACGTCGCAATAACAGTCTCAAGGATTTGGGTTGGGATAAGTTAGTGAAAGAAGAGGCTAAGGTGTAGCGCTTCTTAGTGGAGTAGGGAGTAGGGAGTAGGGAGTCGGGAATCGGGAATCGGGAAGAGGTTTTTTTAAGGTTAAAAATACCTTTTGATTCGGTTTAATTTCTCCTATCTTCCTATCTCCCTATTTCCCTATCTCCCCACCAATAAAACAAATTTTAGCTCGACGCCAGAAACAGCCCTGCCCTTTATTTTTAATTTTTTTTATAAAATAGGACTACATTCATAATATTCAATTGTCAGCATCAATATTCCATTATCGGAGTAGATAAAAAAATGGCAATTATTTTAGGAACCCTCAACGAAGATAATTTAGAAGGTCTCTCTGAAAACGACATCATTCAAGCTTTAGATGGAAACGATATTGTTCGAGGACGGGAAGGCAATGATCTTATCCAGGGAAATCTAGGTAATGATGTAATTTCTGGAGATCAGGGTGATGATGTAATCCAAGGAAATGAAGGGAATGATACACTCTTTGGTGGAGAAGGTGAGGATGTAATTCAAGGTGGCGCTGGGAATGACCGAATTTGGGGTGATAGTGGTAATGATGTCCTCCAAGGCGGTGCTGGGAATGATACTTTCCGAGACAGTGCCGGTGTTAATTATTTTGATGGTGGAGAAGGTCTTGATACCGTTGAATTTCAAGAGCTAATCAACTCTGGTATTAAGCTGAATCTGGTTGAAGGCACTGCTAGTTACACCGATGATCAAAGTCAGGAAGTAACACAAACTTTAATTAGTATTGAAAGAGCAGTAGGTACTAATTTTAATGACGAACTGATCGGTAACGAGGCTGACAACAGTTTCTCCGGTTTAGAGGGTGATGACAAATATGTCGGTGGCGCAGGAAATGACGTTTTCCGAGACAGTGCCGGTGTTAACTATTTTGACGGTGGAGAAGGTCTTGATACCGTTGACTTTCAAAATCTAATCAACTCTGGTATTAAGCTGAATCTGGCTGAAGGCACTGCTAGTTACACCGATGAGCAAGATCAGGAAGTAGCACAAACTTTAATTAGTATCGAAAGAGCCGTAGGTACTAATTTTAATGACGAACTCACTGGTAACGAAGTTGACAACACTTTCTTGGGTTTAGAGGGTGATGACAAATATGTCGGTGGTGCAGGAAATGATACTTTCCAAGACAGTGGCGGTGTTAACTATTTTGACGGTGGAGAAGGTCGTGATACCGTTGACTTT
>NZ_JAAHGN010000182.1:4836-9352 GCF_010672485.1 Moorena sp. SIO2C4
TGACAACACTTTCTTGGGTTTAGAGGGTGATGACAAATATGTCGGTGGTGCAGGAAATGATACTTTCCAAGACAGTGGCGGTGTTAACTATTTTGACGGTGGAGAAGGTCGTGATACCGTTGACTTTTTCGAGTTTGATTTTGGGGTTCAAGTTAATCTCGTCGAGGGTACTGCTAGCTCTACCGATAGTAACGATCAAGAAATTACCCAAACCTTAATTAGTATCGAAAACGTATTTGGTACTAATTTTGATGACGAACTGATCGGTAACGACCAAGGCAACAGTTTCTTAGGTTACAACGGTGATGATAAATATCTTGGTGGCGCAGGAAATGACGTTTTCCGAGACAGTGCCGGTGTTAACTATTTTGACGGTGGAGAAGGTCTTGATACCGTTAACTTTCAAAATCTAATCAACTCTGGTATTAAGCTCAATTTGGCTGAAGGCACTGCTAGTTACACCGATGAGCAAGATCAGGAAGTAGCACAAACTTTAATTAGTATCGAAAGGGTATTTGGTACTAATTTTAATGACGAACTAATTGGTAACGAGGTTGACAACACTTTCTTGGGTTTAGAGGGTGATGACAAATATGTCGGTGGTGCAGGAAATGATACTTTCCAAGACAGTGGCGGTGTTAACTATTTTGACGGTGGAGAAGGTCGTGATACCGTTGACTTTCAAAATCTAATCAACTCTGGTATTAAGCTCAATTTGGCTGAAGGCACTGGTAGTTACACCGATGAGCAAGATCAGGAAGTAGCACAAACTTTAATTAGTATTGAAAGAGCCGTAGGTACTAATTTTAATGACGAACTGATCGGTAACGGGGAAGACAACATTTTATTGGGTTTAGACGGTGATGACACCATAACTGGCGGTGCTGGAAATGACGTAATCAAAACTGGTGACGGAAACAATACTATTGATTCTGGTTCCGGTGTAGACACCATCGAGCTTGGTAATGGTAACAACACCATTGCCCTTGAAGAAGGTGAAGGACATGACAAAGTGATAAATTTCCAACTGGGGTTAACTCGCTTTGGGGTTAGTGATGCTAGCACCCTTACCTTTGAGCAGTCTAATGGCAGTGTGAATATCATAGCTGCTGATGGTGACCTTCTCGCCAATGTAGAGGGAGTTGAGGTTAGTACCTTTACTGATAATCTCTCCACCATCTTTTTCTAATACCCCTCGCTTCCGGGTGTTGCTTAAAAATCGAATGATTTGAAGAGTTTTCTGGAACGGGCATCTGGCTGTGGAACGGGCATCTTGCCCGTTTCATTTCCAGGCGGGCAGGATGCCCACTCCACTGATATTGATTCTCTGCCTCTCATTCCCTATTCCCTGTTCCCAGATCCGCTGTTCCCGACTTCTGAAAGAAGTCAATTCAGCAATTTTCGTCATTCGCATCAAAACTATACTGGTACTCCTGCTCAGCTGCTACCTTGGGATCAGCTGTTTAGGTGAATCTAACTAAATGAATGTCTATCAGCGGAAGCTTTATGCTTTAATGCATCAGAAGCATAAAGACAAAGGGAGTAATAGTATCTTCCGCACATTACTCTGTTGCAAAGACAATCTAGATCAGCTGCAAAACTGGTGGCAGCAACTAGTAGAGGAGCAGGAGCAAAGTCAGGTTCTGCCGAATGCGATCGCTAGTTCCTCTGACCGGGTTAATCTAGGCGCAGCGTTTAACACAAAAAGTGATACTTGTCAAGTTAAGCATCCGATCAGCGGTCAACAGCACCAGATAGACTCTTTTAATCAACAAGAAATACCCAATCTCGGGGATATTGCTAAAGAACGGGATGGGAAAAAAGTGTTTTGGTGGCTCTGGCGGTTCTATCCAGAAATTAGAGCCAAGCAATCTCCTAATGCCTTACTGATTCCAGCTCATAAAATCCTACCGGATTGTCCAATCCACAGCTACAACAGCACAGTGTCTGCCCTAGTTGGTGCCCTGTATCCAGAAGACTTGCAACCAGGAAAGTCTCACGAACATCCCTATTTACTATTATTCACCTTCTCCCCAGTCCAGGAATTTATTAAAGCTTCCCGCAAGTTTCTTGATTTCTGGGCAGGCTCCTATTTACTCCATTATCTAAGTGTTAAACTCTGCTGGCATATTGCTCAATTGTATGGTCCTGATGCGGTAATTACTCCCTCCCTCTGGAGTCAAGAGATTATTGATGCCCTGATGATTCAGGAATTTGACCAACCAGAAGTAAATTATACAGTTTTTCGGGATAGTTTTAAACAGTATTCCCTAGATGAATTAGATCCAGTTAGCCGTTTTGATGACAATAAATCGACTAGTCTGAGTACTGCTGGTTTTCCTAATATTATTACAGCTGTGGTGCCAGGAAAGAAAGCAGCTGAGACATTGGGGAAAGAATTAACCGCAAAGCTAACAGAGGAATGGAAAATAATTGCTGTTCAAGTGCGGGAACATATCAAACAGAAGGTTATTTTATGGCTGAAAGAATCCCAAAATCAGCAAAAGCGAGAGGAAATCTTACAAGACTTGTCTGATTGTGACTACGAAGCTTGCCAGCGAGACTTAGAAAACTTAGGGAAACCTGGTTGGTGGGAGTGGAATAAACTCTGGGATGCTCAGATAGAAAGTTCTTGGCAACCTTACTGGACAGCAGTACCGTTAGGGAATCCCGATCAAAAACTAGTAATTAGCAGAAACGACCAGGAAACATTTGATAGCGAATGGAAAGACGCTCAAGAAGCGATCGCGTTTTCCCGTTCTGGCCAAAAGATTCCCACGGAAGTAGAAGAAAAAGCTTACCATACCCTTAATGTCGGGACATGGTGGGCAATCCTACAAGCTACTTTAGGAAAATCTATTCAAGCTGTTAAGAACACCCGCACTTGGCAGATTCCCGTTGCCCCAGGAGAGCGCTCCACCCTTTCTGGTCAGTTTAGTGCAGTGCATCCCAATCTAAACTATACAAAATATCCGGAAGGTGGAGGTCTGTCAGCTCGTTCGATGCGCCTATTCTGGCGGTTGATGGCGGCAGTTTATCCAGGAGGACTGTTCAATGGTTCAGAAAAACTCAATGCTTTGGAATTAACCAAGCGTATGGCTTGGCAGTACGGTGGTGTTGGTGAATCGTTGGGTATTGACTACAAACAATTCATTCGCTTTCCTAATTTGAGTTCCATTGCTGCAGCACGATTTGCCCATGATCATCCTGAAGTAATCCGCCAATACTGGGAGAATCTGAACAAATTAATTGAGCAAGAGTTACCTGATTTTAAGGATAATTATCGCTCTTGCACTGGTAATTACCCGTTTCAAGTTCCCAAGACTGATAACAGGATTAATCCCAACAACCACCAAGGTGAAAATTTAAACGGTGTCATGTTTTCTAGTCGGTGGCTAGCTGATGATATGGGATTAACTCAATCTAGGGATGTTTTCAGACGGTTAGTAGAAACTGCTCATAAACAAACTGGTTTTAGTAATGGGTCTCCCGGTGATTGGTGGGTAATTGTTTTGGCTGATGGGGATGGCATGGGGAAATATGTTTCTGGTGCTAAGCTCAAGGAATATAAACACTACATACTTACAGACCAACTAGACCAAACTAGTCAGCAAGTTAAGGGATTTAACGAACTGCTAGAGACCAAAAAGCGCATGGGACCAGCTACCCATGTTGGACTGAATCGTGCTTTACTAGATTTTTCCAATCGCCTGGTGCCTTATATCACTGAAAAGCGCTTCTGCGGCAAAGTTGTCTACAGTGGCGGGGATGATGTCATGGCCGTGTTGCCTCTAGAAGACTTGCCGGAATTTTTGCGATCGCTTCGTGCGGCTTGGTGTGGTGCTGAAGACCCCCAACAAGAGTTTGACCCTAACGGTGGTTACTGGTACCCCAAGCAACCATTAGAAGGATTACCCGACCGTGCCCATTTCACCATGGGCGAGGGTGCCACCATGAGCATGGGCATTGTGATTGCTCATAAAAGCTTACCACTGCCCACGGTTCTAGACAACCTTTGGAGCGCAGAGAAGGATAGAGCCAAGAAACTCCCAGGAACTAGACAAGATGCTAATCCCTCCATTCCCCCTAAAGATGGTTTGTGCTTCCGAGTTATCTACGGCAGTGGCAATAGTTTAGAAGCACTAATGAAAGGTCATTTACTAGACTATTGGTGGAAATTTATTCAGCATTATCAAGATATTGACCTCTCTCCTCTGCTGTATCGACTAGCAGAAGACTTGCCCAAACATGCTTGTGTAACCGAATGCGATCGCTTATTGAGTCAAGCAACCGAAGTTATCCTCAACCGCCGCGACGAAACCCTATCTGATCAGGTTAAAAATGATTTACTAGACTGGATTAATCAATGGGAACATTGGGCGTTTCATTCCCGAAAAGCTGCTGGAGAAAGCGCCCTCGGTACCCAACAAAAGGATTTAGCAATGTTATTAAAATTCAGTGCTTTTTGGGTAGATAAAATGGTACAACGTCAGCAATGGAGGGAATAGGGAATAGG
>NZ_JAAHGN010000183.1:0-9317 GCF_010672485.1 Moorena sp. SIO2C4
AGACGTTCAAGTCGTTAGACCCAATGGAGCAATATGTACGCTCTACATATTTTTTACGTTGCCTACTTATGATTAGATAGTATCTCTCTACTTTTAAAGTTTATTGTTTATGCTTTCATTATAGCACCAGGGTAAGCGCAAGAATCAATAAGCTGTAGCTTATTGAGAAAAAACTGGGTTCATTCTCAACTATTAAACTCTATTGAGAATAAAGTTCTACGAGATTATAGGGGTTTCGAGCCACGATCAACCGATATCCAGCCAATGCACATTATGGGCAATTTTTTCTTGCGCTTACCCTGATTATAGCACATCTCTTACAAACTTTCATTGAAAGCCGTCGAAGGAAGGACGGGGCTTTAAACCCAAAATTTTCGGTAACCATTAAGCTATCAGCTAATGCGCTACGCGCACGCTTGGCCTGTGGCCACGCTGCTTGAGGTGCGAACAGCTATCAGCTAATGCGCTACAGATGGTGCTACTTTCGGTGCTTATGGGCGATGGGCACGCTACTGTTCGCGCAGCGTGCCCATAGCGCAATCGGTGTTTTTGAATAAAATAAGCTGACTGCTGACCGCTGACTGCTGAATGCTTACTTAAGTGTTAAGTGTTAAGTGTTAAGTGTTAATTGGCTATCAACCTATAAAGATCCAGAAAGATAAGTATTCAACCTGACACGACTGTCCACTAACCCTAATTTTTTTGTGTAGATTTTTTAAGAACTTTCGGAATTTCTGTGATCACTCGTGAAGCAATCTGTGGTGGAGTCTCCCCAAAATCTTCACAGATGTGAAGGTCAGCTAATTCATAAAGACTCCGTCTTTGGTCAAGAATTTTCTGCAATTCTAAAGCAGGATCAGGTTTCTGTAGTAAGGGGCGAGTGGTATCCTCTTGCAAGCGTTCGATTAACATTGCCACAGGGACATCCAACCAGACCACCAGACCATAATGCAGATAACTCCAATTTTGGGGTTTAAGCACAATACCACCTCCTGTAGCAACGATCAATTGCTGATAAGCCGATAGTTGCGATAGTACCTGAGTCTCCAGTTGTCGAAAGGTTTCTTCTCCGTCCTCAGCAAATATCTCGTTAATCGTTTTACCTGCAATTTGCTCAATCAGGGCATCTGTATCACAAAAACCATAACCTAGCTCACTAGCTAGTAAACCTCCAACAGTAGTTTTGCCAGCGCCCATCATGCCAATCAGAAAAACATTGATGCCCTTCAACAAGTCATTCACGCATGCCCTCCCCGGTCTAATCAGTGATTACCCTTAGTTCACACTTAATCAACGGTACCACTCTAGGATTCCCACTGGGAGACAGCCTTTCACATTTATGTTATTATTCACAATAGCTTCATCTAAACTTCATCCCAACAAACCCGATGTAGCGTGGTTTTGGGGAGCCAGTGAGGCCACAGGGGGTGCCCACTGGGCTTACTAAGGTGCTCCCGCAAGCCTTAACACACAGGAACCTTGACCATGAGGGACTGGCGTGGTTTTCCCCATCTGGGACTGGATCTAGACAAAGGCAGCGTGGAAACCGTCATCATTTATGTGGCTATGTGGCGGAGGAAGCAAGACAAGGCGGTTTTAACCGCCGTCATTATAAAAGTAGCCAGAAGCTTAGGGTTAGGCTTAAGCCGACTAGGTAAGCGGTGTTTAAGCACCGTTTGCCTGGTGTACCTTTAGACTGAATACAAGTCCAAACTTGGCACGAGGGTAAAATAATCCCCGGTTCTCTAGACCAGGGAAACTCAAATATGTGTAACGCACAGTTTCTAATCCCTGGCATTTAACTACCTGATGAAGCAGCTGATTTCGGTGTCTCACAAAACTATCCCACTAGTGAAACAGATAGTTAAACCGATCTACTGGTTTTCACTAGTGGTCACTCCATCTAAAGTAGGGGTAACAAAGTAAATGTTGCTAATTCGTGACATTGTCAAACAAGCTCTCACCACCGGTTATCTTACCATAGAAGCCGAGGATAAATTACGCAGGATGCTCCATCAAAAACATAAAAAGTACGATTTGGCGGATCTCGATGCCTTTATGGCCTTACAGGAAGCTGCCATGACTGGTCGCGTGAGGCAACAATCTCGCGAACAAATGAATCATTAGCCAAATGGATAATTGACTAACTATCTAACAATAGCAGCCAAGGAGTGACCTTTCACTACCTTGGCTGCTATTGTTTGACTAGTAATAAACAAAGTCAACAGTGAGTTAGGATTGCTATATAACGTAATTAAACATTATTGACACACAAATATTGACACAAAAAGGGTTATTCAAAGTCTTCATCATCCTCAAACCCCCAGTCCTCTTCATCCTCTTCAGGCTGCTTAGCTACCGTCTTGTAAGGTGGATTAATTACTCGAAACTTGGCATCGTAAACTGTTTCGGATTTACCAACACCTGAATTTCCAGGTTTCCGATAACTATAGGAATACACAGAGTCGCTTTGATCACTACTTTCGAGTTCTTTGCTCAGGTCATAGCTAGTGGGATCCGCAATAGTTGTGTGTGAGGTCGAATCTTGCTTAACCCCTTGGCGACCTGATGAAACTCGATCTGAATCCTGATCTTTGTCAAAGTCCCAGTCTTTACTACTACTTTCTTCCCAATCCGAGACCGGATCATCTTTTGAGGTTTCTTTCGAGGCTGGACGCTCACGAGTTTTATGCTGCCTCGTCTGGGTTTGATTACTTTCGCGACGGCTATATTCAGAAAATAATGGCTCGTTGTCCGGTGGTTCAGAATTTCGACGAGAGTAACGCCAAGCCAGGTAATTGGGGAGTCGTAGGCTGATGCTGGTTAGAACTCCAGCTCCAACGGCACCAACAATCCACAAGGCTAGAGGTAGAGGTGGTGTCTTCATGCCTAGAAAGACCAACGGTAGCACTGGCAACCAATTATCGACAACAAACAGTGCCAATCCACCTATTACCAAACATAAGAATATAATAATCCTAAACATAAACCAAGGGCTTGAAGGTTACAGGTTAAAGGTTGCTTGAGGGGTGATGAAGATTGATCAGCATATGTCCGGCTCAAGGCAGAAACGTCTGACGATTTAGCCTCCTACTACTTCCTCTTTGAAATCTGCCCTATTTTCCCCATCTTATCCGATATCTTTATTTGCTTACCTATCATAATAACTATGTTGAAGCTAATCAGTACTTCTGCCCTGCCATCGTTTTAGGGGAATGCAGTCAATGTCTAACTGGTCTAAAGCACGAGCTACCACAAAATCCACCAAATCTTCGATGGTTTGAGGGTTATGGTACCAAGCCGGTATAGCTGGAACAATTCTAACTCCTGTTTCTGCTAACCTGGTAAGGTTACGCAGATGGATTAAGCTAAAGGGTGTTTCACGAGGTACGATTACTAGCTTACGCCCTTCTTTAATTTGAACATCTGCTGAACGCTCCAGCAGGTCAGTACTGAAGCCCGCAGCCATTTTTGCTACGGTATTCATACTACAGGGCATGATCACCATTCCTAAAGTACGGAAAGAACCACTAGCAATGCTGGCTCCCACATCCCCCCACCGATGACAAATGAGTTTGCCCCCCTGATCGACTGCTGCTTGCTCACGCCAGAATTGTTCTTGTAGATCGGGTTCTAGAGGCATGCGAATATTTTGCTCTGCCTGCCAAACCATATAGGTAGATTTTGAGGCCACCAGCTCAATAGCATAGTCAGCCTCTAGTAAATATTTTAAAGCCCGTACAGCATAGATTAGCCCAGATGCACCGGTGACACCAAGAATTAAAGGAGTTGTCATTAGTTGTGATTAGTCAGTAGTAAAATCATGTCCGGTGTCATGTAAGCATTCAGCTATCAGCTATCAGCTAATAGCTTAAATTGTTAATTAACAAAAAGGAATCAACCCTATTAGAATCAAGCATATTATACAGCGTTTTTCATAACTATGAGGTAAACAAGTTTTTTTTCCTGTTCCCTGTTCCCTGCTCCGAAGTCCCTGCTCCGAAGTCCCTGCTCCCTAAAACCGATAAGTTTGTACCTCACCGAATTTAAAACCGCTGTAAGTGATTAACCGGACTTAATATCATTTCATTAGTAGTGAGTGGTTAGTGGTTAGTGGTTAGTTAACCTTCTAGTAACCTACTAACCACTCACGAATAACTTACTCCTCTAAATCTTCGTTACTAGCAAAACTACCACCGCTTACGGTTACCAGGTCAATTTGTTGACGGTAATAATCCACACTCTTGACTTGGACTTCGACGCGATCGCCTAATCGATAGGCAGTGCGATTTTTGCGACCGACTAGGCAGGCGTGACGGGAGCGATACTCGTACCAGTCATCCTTGAGAGAGCTAACATGAACCAATCCTTCTACTAACAAGTCTTCAATTTCGACAAAAAAGCCGTAGGATTGAACCCCAGTAATCAGACCGCTGAAGATATCTCCTGTACGCTCTTTCATCTGTTCAGCTTTCTTTAAGCCCTGTAAATCCATCTCTGCATCCATGGTGATTTTTTCACGGTCATTGAGATGGGGAATTAATGTAGTTAACTGATTTTCTAACTCTTGGTGAATTTCTGGTGGTAAAACATTCCAGTTTATATTACCTTGACAGCTGCTATGATTCAGATTTACCCGGTCTTTGGAACGGGTAGAACGACGGTCTCTTCCTTTTTCAAATACCAAATGCAGTAACTGTTGTACCCATAAATCCCCATAGCGCCTCAGTGGTGATACTCCGTGAGTATAGCCAGTATCCAATGCTAGACCAAAGTGCGATCCTGGTTTAGAACTATAACCTGTTGGTTTTAAGGTTGATAACAACAAATAGATCAATACTTTAGGTGCTATGGATTTGGCAAATAGCTGGGTAAAGCCTTGATAGTCTTGAGGGGTAATAGTTTCCTCTTGCTCAAGCTGCATATCATGCTCTAGATTCATGCCCAACCTCATCAAATCCTGAAGCCCATCCCAATCCGGTAGCCCCTGGACACAGTAAATCCCTGGCAAAGTTAGGGCTTGGATGTGGGTAGCTATTGCTTGATTGGCTAAGATCACTAATTCCTTCAACAAAGACTGCATTGGTACTGTTGAAGAAACCTCCAGAGCCCCCACTCTCCCTTCATCTTTATAGGGGTATGGAATCTGGGACAAATTTAGGTCAAAGGCACCCCGCTGCTTTCGTTGCGCCCTGACTGCTGGACTCAAGGTAAAAAACAGTTCCTTGAGTATGTCCACCACAGGTGCCAATTCTGAGTCAGCTTCCTCATGTCCCCCCAGAAGGGATTGAGCCTGCTCATAACTGAGCTGGTAGTGTACCTGGGTTATGGACGGTTGAATCTGATATTCTACTACCTTACCAGCTTCGTCTAGAGTGAGTAGTACGGAGATGGTTAAGCGGTCTTGACCTGGTACTAGGGAACAAAGCTGGGTAACGGCGTCCGGTAGTAAAGGCAATATCACATCGGACAGATAAACTGCTGTACCCCTTTTTCTGGCTTCATCCGCCAAGGGAGAGTCTGGAGGGACAAAGTAAGCCACATCAGCAATATGTATCCCCAGTTGCCACTGATTTGCTTCAGTTTTTTCTAGAGTAAAGGCGTTTTCTACAACTACCTTTTCTGAGTTAGCTAGCTTATCTTCAATGATAATGGTTAGAACCTTTCGCAAATCTAGGCGCTCGCTATAGTCGGATTTTTTCAGCTTTTTCGGTAAGTTATCAGCGGCTAGAAGTACCTCATCAGGGAAGTTAGAGCGTAAATCGTGCTTGCAACAGACAATGTCGGTGTCAGCGGCATCTTCTGCATCACTTCCTAAAATACGGGCAACTTTTCCAAGGGGAGGGTTTTGTCCTAGGGGGTAGCGTAGCACTTCTACATGAACCAGATGCTCCACTGCTTTTTGTAAGATTTCCTGATCTGGTTCAAGATCTAGTTCAAACAAGAGTCGGTCATCAAGGGGAAAGGCTCGGTAACCATTACCAGTTTCCTTGACTCGCGCTAGCACTGAAGGATTTACCCGTTCCAGAATTAACCGCACTTCTCCTTCAGGAGAGCGGCGTCGGCTACCTTCTTTGGTAACTTTGACTAGGACGCGATCGCCATTCCAGGCAGTACTCAGATTACTCTCCCGAATGTAAATATCATCGGCTCCCTCGACTTCTTGGATGGCAAAACAAAAGCCTTTACTGGAACACCGCAGCTTGGCTTCCACCACGTCTTCTTCGTAAACACGCCGATACCTGCCGCGATCTTTAACCAGAATTCCTAATTTTTCCAGTACATCCAGGGAAATCTGGAGTTTTTTGAGACTGTCTTTGTCTTGGCAACCAAGTTTTTTTTCTAAGACTTTGGGTGCCACTAGTTTATCATCAGTAAAATTAGAAAGTAATGTAGCGATTGAAAATTCCATCCAACAATCCTTTTCGTCTGATCGTGGTTTTTGCTTGTTGCCCTTAAGAGCATGCGATCGCATTGGTAGGACAGTCCCTGATGCGATCGGGTCATCGGCTGAACATTGAAAGGCAAGCCAGGTGTACACTTCTCCAGCAGCAGAGAATAGTGCATCAGTAATCCCGGGTAGCTGAACTTGTTCCACCCCTTGTGTTTCTTTCCCAGGAAAGGGTATCCACTGATGGTTTGCCTAAACTGGTTAACCGACTCTGTTGTTTTTGTTCCGAAGCAAGACTAAGGTCAGGGTAACTTTTTAGGCTAATGACTCACCTAACAAAGCCTGCGGGATTTTTGAGATTGAGGTTGGTCAATAGCCAGTGATTCAAACGCCATGGCACCTTCTTTGAGTTACGGTTTGAGGAACCTAGGACGATTGTTTCGTTGGCGAAGTTATCATCAAACGGGTAACTAACAGGCAGTTATGTATAAGAAGCAACCGATTCAAAGAGTGAGTTTCTCCAATGCCACCCAGAATATTCGGCTAAAACTCTTATGTTCAGACACTGCAATAATCGGAACCATTACGCTTCCTGGTAACTTAGTCCCCTTGCTTTGCCGATGCTTTAGCCCCTGGGGCAAAAGAGAAGCTAGCCAACGTCTGGTCAGCCTCGGAACTGTGTTCAAATTCCCCAGTTATATCTACTACTAGTCTACGTGACATACTCCTACACTAACTCTTCGAGTTCAGTGTAGGCTTCTTGCCAACTCCACCCAACGGTTAGGATACTCGGCAAGCTTTATTAACGACACGAGATGCCCCTCCGCGCCGGAACAATACAAAAAAGTTCTATTTTTAGCAAGTAGGTGGCGGTTAGCTCTTAATTTCATTACCCTACTATGTTCATTATAGATGATCACAAAGTATAAAAGTTCTTATCCGCCATTCATGTCACGCCGACATGCAAGTTCGGACGTGGGGCATAAGAGCAGATTAAGCTAAAAGGCTACGGACTACATCAGCAGATGACAGCTCTTGTGGAAGATAGTAGGTGTGGGCAACGAGGGGAACTTGGAGGTTTACCCGCCCTCTGATTTCCTATTCCTAGAGCGCCTGGAAAAAAGGAACTTTAGTTGTACTTGGCTGTACTGCTCCACTGGATCAGGAACAGAACAGAAATTCCTTTCTCCTAGGTCTGTTGAAGATTGTAACCACAGAATACTTTCACTAAGATGACCATTTTTGAGCGAGCTTACCAAATATAGTTTTATTGTATCATGTTTTATTGTACATCAACGGGAGTAGAGAATCGGGAACAAATGTTCCGGTGATCCGTAGATATGCTGTTCCGTTGTCTTGATGCAGCGCGGTCATGGGGGAAACCACGCCAGTTGCTCATGGGGGGAACCCCCAAGACCGCACTGGCTCCCCAAGACCGCGCTGCATCGCTTGCTACAGTTTTCGGGTAAAGCTATGCTATGATATAATGCTTAGATTTGGGCAGGAAATGGTTTTATGTTTACTCAGTTCCGAGATCGTTATCCTCAAGGCAGCTTGATCAGCGATCTTTTAGCAATTGACCATGGTCAGTACATAGTACGTTGCTCAGTTAAAGTTGAGGGTACCATCTTGGTCACCGGTCTAGCTGCTGCCCAAACCGTTGAATTAGCAGAAGACCAAGCCAGACTTAGAGCTTTAGCTGCTTTAGGCATGGATAGCACCAAAGGGATTGATCAAAACAAGGATATTCCCAGAGCAAAGCGTGAGGTAAATCTGCCGCTGCAACCATTGCCTCGCTATGATGTTGGCTCGACCTCAGCAAGTCAGGAACAGACTCAACCCAATCATCATTTTACTCAAGCTAGTCGAACCAGTGACACCAGTAGTTACTCTTTCTCAGAGTCAAGAGCTAGAGAGGTTAGGGAAACCGCTGCCAATATCCCATCAGTAGAACCAGTAAGGAACTTTAGCAATGATTCCTTCTCAAGGGAAGTAGAGACCACTGTGCCAGCTGACATCCCTAAGAAGAGGGAGCCAATTAGCTACCAGACCTCACCACCTGATCCTCCAGTTCAGTCATATTCTCAAAATACCATGGAGACTAACACCAGTGACATGGGATCATTGAGTTCTGGGATTATTGACCATTCTGACATCATTACTAAAACTAATGTAGAAATGAAGCGTCTGGGTTGGACAACTCAACAGGGGAAAGACTATCTTCTACAAACTTACGGTAAGCGATCGCGTCAGCTGCTTAGTGACAAAGAATTAATGTCTTTTCTGGAATATCTAGAATCTCAGCCCGTACCTTCAGATTCGTAAGTTATTAGCTATAGGAAAGGGAATCGGGCATCGGGCATCGGGCATCGGAACCCACCCCTAACCCCTCCCAGGAGGGGTTAGGGAATCGGGAATCGGGAATCGGGAATCGGGCATCGGTAAAACATCCTGTGTAACTCATAGTTATCAAAAACGCTGTCAGTAAAATTAGATCAACAACAAAAGCGATGCTCAGCCAATAGTATCGCTTTTTTTTATTAATATTAAATCGTAAACTCTCAGCTCTCAGCTCTCAGCTCTCAGCTCTCAGCTCTCAGCTCTCAGCTCTCAGCTCTTAGCTCTCAGCTCTCAGCTCTCAGCTCTCAGCTCTCAGCTCTCAGCTCTCAGCTCTTAGCTCTCAGCTTATTAGCACGCTACGCGAACATCTTTTGAATAAAATGGGCTTTTACCTAGACTTTAAATTCTCATTAATCTATCAATATTAAATTCTTACTAAATAGGTTAATTTTAAACTGAATGCTGATAGCTGAAGGCTGTTCACGTAGCGTGCGCATAGCGCTTAAGCTTAGCTTTTAAATTAATTGCAACTTCTCCATAAAACCCCCAAAAAAAAGTTTTTTTAAAACCCTTGACAAATTAATAA
>NZ_JAAHGN010000184.1:0-9305 GCF_010672485.1 Moorena sp. SIO2C4
TTGTTTCCGCACCTGTCTTGATGCAGTCGCTCATGGGGGGAACCCCCTTTGGCGGCGCTGCATCGCTCTCCAGCCCCGTGGAAACCACGGCAGTCGCTCATGGGGGAGACCCCCTTTGGCGGCGCTGCCTCCCCAAGACCGCGCAGCATCGCTGCAAACTTACCATTATACCGCAAAACCGATCTCAAGCCTGGCAATTGATATACCTTTTTATCCATCAGCCCATCACCGGATTACCCCATGTGTGGATACAGGTATTGGATGGTAATTATAAGTATTCCTAATTATAAATCCCTAAGGATTTTGCCAAAGTTATCTGAGGGAGATCGTATCTGTAAAAATCCTTTTAAAACTAGACCTTATAGCATTTTAATGGAGCGGTTTGAGAGCTAACTCTCTGGTGTAGATACTTGTGAATTTTATATAAGTAAAACTTATCAAATTGGCGATTCAGCCTTTCATTCTTAATCGGTCTTAATCTACTGAGAGTTTTCCCGTAGTATCAAAGATGGAGTAAAAATAAGCATGCCAAGCTCCTTCAAGCAAAGGATAGGCTTTTGCCGTATACTCACAAAGTCTCTACTATTGTTTTAAATCGAGAGGATTACTAAAACATGGCAACTTACAAAGTCACCTTGAAAATGCCAGATGGAGAGCAAACCATTGATGTTGCTGATGACGACTACATTCTCGACACTGCTGAGGAGCTAGGTGTAGATATACCTTATTCCTGCCGTGCCGGTGCCTGCTCTACCTGTGCTGGCAAAGTAGAGAGTGGTACTGTTGACCAATCAGACCAATCCTTCCTGGATGATGACCAAATGGAGGCTGGCTACGTTCTGACCTGTGTGGCCTACCCCACCTCTGATTGCACGATCACCACTCATCAAGAGGAAGCTCTGTACTAAGTACTAGTATATGTACTAATAACAAAGAGGATTACTAAAACATGGCAACTTACAAAGTCACCTTGAAAACTCCAGATGGGGATTCAACCATTGACGTTCCTGATGACGAGTACATTCTCGAAGTTGCCGGTGAGCAAGGTTTAGATCTGCCTTATTCCTGCTCTGCCGGTGCCTGCTCTACCTGTGCTGGCAAACTAGTCAGTGGCACTGTTGACCAGTCAGACCAATCCTTCCTGGATGATGACCAAATGGAGGCTGGCTACGTTCTGACCTGTGTGGCCTACCCCACCTCTGATTGCACGATCACCACTCATCAAGAGGAAGCTCTGTACTAAGTACTAATATATGTACTAATAACAAAGAGGATTACTAAAACATGGCAACTTACAAAGTCACCTTGAAAACTCCAGATGGGGATTCAACCATTGACGTTCCTGATGACGAGTACATTCTCGAAGTTGCCGGGGAGCAAGGTTTAGATCTGCCTTATTCCTGCTCTGCCGGTGCCTGCTCTACCTGTGCTGGCAAACTAGTCAGTGGTACTGTTGACCAGTCAGACCAATCCTTCCTGGATGATGACCAAATGGAGGCTGGCTACGTTCTGACCTGTGTCGCCAAACCCACCTCTGATTGCACAATCGAAACTCATCAAGAGGAAGCTCTGTACTAAGTACTAATATATGTACTAATAACAGAGGGGAAGTAAGAGAGCTTAGAAGTTGGGTGTTTTACTCTTTCAGCTCTTTACTTCCCCATCGCCGCAGAGCGGGTGATTAGATCCTTAGCTAATGGGATTATGACGAAATCACGCTCAATCCAAGCTAAATCAAGGAGGAGAAGGAGGTAATTTTCCTGAAATTATTCCATATATTCCCCTTCTCCCCCCTTTTACCTTTGATTAGACTAGGGCGTGACTAGTGCACTAGCATTTTGCCAGAAGATAATAGAATTGTTCAAAGGCTGAATTTGAGTACCAGGATAATAGAAGCTGAGAATTTTTTCTGCGGACCAACCGAGTTTAGCTAAATTTTGGGAACCGTGTTGGCTAAAGCCAACCCCATGTCCAAACCCGCCACCAACAAAAACGAAGCCTTTGAGAGTTTGCTTGGCTTTGTCATAAATTGGGTCTACGTAGAACAGGGTGCTGCGAGGAGGACCAAAGGCGCTGCGGGCTTCATTTTTACTCAGCTCGAGCATACCTCGATCCGTTGTTACCGCCATTTTGAGCACTCGTCCTGCTGGTGAACGCTCTACCACTTCCATATGCTCAATGGTCGTGAAGTTGGCAAGGGGGTGTTTGGTTTTTTTGAGATAGCGTTGTAAATGGCTGGTGACTTGTTTCAAGCTATTGTTGTACTTCCAGCGGAATAAGTAACTATTGTCAGTCTCATTAAATCCTTGCTTCAAGTTCATGAACTCACGGAAATTTTGTTCGTCTGCTAAGGATTTTTGTGACAAATTCCAGAGGGAGTATGGGGAGTCTACCACTGCTCTTAAGTAGGGACGTTCTGACCCATTCCAAACATCACTGAAAGGCGCACTAACTCCACCAGTTGCAGCTGAATACAGGGCATCTACTAACTCATTGTTGTAGGTCAGCACTAGACCTTTAGTAGCTGCGATCGCACGGTCAGCCACCGGATTGGTTTGATTGATTCCGAAATAAACCTGGCAGTGAGTATCCGCACAGAGTTCGTAACCGTCAACATTAAATCGGCGTCGGTTCCGCAAGGCGTAGGTGCGAGCAATAATGCTCTGAGCAGCTACGGTTGAATAGCGTGCTCCAGCTCCAATTTCATGAGGTACTACTCCTCGCAAATAGCTTTCTAGAGGGACCTGATTTACTAAGGTATAGTCACCATAGGCATTGGGCTGGATGCGTAGACTACCAGGATAAAGTCTTGTCCTACGGTTATTTTCTCCTTTGCTAACCCAGATCTGATTTTTGCCAGCAGTAATATCAATTTCCCGTCGATGGTAGCGATAGTTACCAATAACAAAGGAAGCATGGGGCACCTCGGTGACAACATTAGTATCGATATAGCCAGTAGTATCACCTTTGGCTTTGATACTTGCTAGCAGTAGACGTCGCAATAAAGGGGTTTGATAAACACTCCGTTTTGCCCACACCTGCCAGCGGTCAGGCTTGGCAATTTCCACCTCAATCCCCTGTTCCCGCCATTTATTGGCACTATCTTCTGCAGTTTCAAAGGTCCCATGGTTACTCAAGACCACGTACTCTTCAATCTGGGGCTCCTTTAACGGTTTATTGACTATTTCCAGCTTGAGGCTGCTAAGCTGCTTGGTTTTTGGTTGCATATCACCGCCTAAAAATTTGACGGTTAGCTGATCGTCCGGGGCAGCTTTCAGGGTGAGCTTGTCAGTTGCTTCATCTCCAAAGCGCTGCACGACTCCCACTTTCAGTGGGATATCTGAGGCTTTGGCTGCTAACCCTGATAGAATAGGTAGTCCCCAAAACGATAGTGTCATCAATGGTATTAGGAAATGGGGATTGGAAGCTGGGGAATTGAGAGAGATCGGTTTTTTCGTCAACCCCACTATCCAATTGCGAAACCGACCTGTCTTACCCGATGCCGTATTTTGATGCGAATTCAAGTCAAACGCTTTTATTGTCATTAGCTTAGTTTTTAAAGTACCCAATCCATAATTCCCATTCCCCGATTCTAGATCCCGAAAAGTACGATCCTCCACAGGTATTGTTACCCTGACCGGGTCTTTTCAGAGTTTTTGCTTTGGCATTGAGATGATTTATCAAGATTTAGACCATCGGGAGGAGCGGGAAGATTGGAAAGATGGGGAGCGCTATTATATATTATGAATTAAACTATGTCAATACTAATCAGCAATGACTAATGCCAACGGGTAGCTGGCATTAGTCATTGCTGATTACTTCCAGCTAACAACACTTCCCCTTGCCTGATTCGTTGGGCAGCATCTAGTAACACGTCTTCTAGATAGGGTTTGGTAAAATAGCCTCTAGCACCGAGATCAGCAGCTACTTTCCGGTGTCGATCAGCACCACGAGAGGTGAGCATGGCCAGGGGTATTTCACACAAATCTGGGTCTTTTTGAAGGCGAGATAGCAGTTCTAAACCATCCATTCTGGGCATTTCAATGTCACAGAATACGATCTCGCAAGGCAAACCAGACCGGAGTTTATCCCAGGCTTCTTGACCATCACGGGCTTGTTCTACCCGATAACCAGCTTTACTGAAGGTCATAGAAAGCAGTTCTCGGACTGTGATTGAATCATCCACAATCAACACCATGGGATCAGATTTGATGAGATTGACCTCGGCTCCGCTGGCAGTCGGAGTTTCCATCCTTTGCCAGATCGCAACACCACCATCTTTACGAATCCGACCCATAGCAAGGTCAATCAGTTCTAGGACGTCAGCAATGGGCATTACTCGACCATCCCCTAAGACGGTCGCCCCGGTAATGCCTACTGGCTTGGGTGCAGGGCCTTCGATTTGCTTAATAACAATTTCTTGCTCCCCCAATACCTGATCAACCTCTACGGCGAGCATGTTACCTGTACTGCGCAGTACCACCACAGAAATCAGGTTGTCTTCCCTTTGGCTGCCATAGACGCTCGCCCGGCTGAGTTGGCTATGGTAGGTCAGCAATTCTGAGAGGGGTTTGAATGGGATCTGGCTGTCCCGCCATTGAAGAAAGGCTTGACCTTGAGAATTGGTCTGAATGCAGTCAGGGGAGACATCCTGCATGTCTTCGACCCCATCCATGGGAAAAGCAATTCTGGCGCGATCGCTTACACAGCAGAGGGCTTTACAAATACTCAGGGTCAGGGGTAAGCGAATGGTAAAGGTGGTTCCTTCCCCGAGAGTAGAGTCGATAGTAATGGTTCCCCGAATTTCACTTAAGCAGGTGCGCACCACATCCATGCCTACCCCTCGACCTTTGGTGTCAGTCACTTTCTCAGCAGTGGTGAACCCAGGGTGGAAGATAAAATTGAACAACTCCAAGTCGCTCAGGGTTTTTGCCTCAGTTGGGGAAATGAGATTCTTTTCAAGGGCTTTAGCTCTAATTCGATCTGGATCAATGCCCCCCCCATTATCCGAGATGGAAATCACCGTCTGATTTCCCTGGTAGAATGCCCCGAGGGTGATTTTACCCGCCCTAGGCTTCCCTGCAGCCAGCCGTTCCTCTGGTAGCTCAATTCCATGGGTAATGGCATTGTTGACCAGGTGGGTCATAGGATCATAGAGGTGTTCCAAGATCATTTTATCAATCAAGGTTTCCCGCCCCTCAACGTGTAGCTCGGCTTCCTTGCCTTCCTGCAAGGAAATTTCCCTGACTGCACGGGGCATTCGGTCTGCTGCTTGGGCAAAGGGCACCATACGCGATCGCGTCAGTCCTTCTTGGAGTTGATTGGTTACCTGTCTGAGGGTACGAGTTACTTGGTCGGTTTCATCCACCAAAAACTCAATGTCAGACGCCGACTCCTTAACCCGGACAATCAGCTCAATGATCTCTTGGGATAGCAAATGGAAGCCTGTAAAGCGGTCCATTTCCAGGGGGTGATACTCTTCTAAGGTCGAGGAATTCTGGTTTCCTTGTTCCCGTTCTTGGATACTTGTAGTTCGGTAAATCTTACTACTAGACAATAGGGAATTTTCCAGCAGGGTTCGCTCATACAAATCCCGCATTTTCAAACCCACATCGTTGAGGCTCGATACCTGATGGGATAAATTATCTAAGAATTGCCGCAGCCGTTCTTGATCTTGCTCTAAGGTATTGCGACCAACCACCAGTTCTCCCACTAAATTGCTCAGGGTGTCCAGTTGTTTAACCGGTACCCGCATGGTTTGTTCAAATAGCTTAGACCTCGGACGCCTTGTTTGGCGAGACAGCTCCTGATTCATCCCTCCTGGAATAGCAGAGATGCTTTGATTTGCCTGCTGTAGCAAGTCCTCGAGGTCTTTAAAGTCATCCTCTACTGAATCCGCCTGATTGGTTTTCGGGGTTTCTTGGTCTAGGGAGTGGTTAGGTTCAGGGCTACTAGTTTCATTTAATAGGAGTTCTAGTTCATCAAATATTCTTTTCTGCTCTGATACCACCTCAGCAGTGGGTAAGGTCACATCCAGAGGTTTTATACTGTCAAAATCAACGTTTTGGTAATGTGCGGTAGCTTCTGCCAACAGCTGCTCTAATTGCTGCCATTGATCTTGGGTTGTTGGTAATGGTTTTGGTGATGAATCTGGTAATTTGTTTGATTTTATGGGATGGGATTTTCTATTTTTTCCTTTGACAGTTGGACTACGAGTGGGTGTAGACGCCTCACTGGGTCGAGCTGAAGTCGAGGTGGGCTTTGGAGACCCTGTGGTTGATGGGGAATTAATTGCTGGCTGTTCATGGTTTGCAGGGGGGTGATTTGGAATCAGCTCCAAGTCATTGACCAGATTTAAATCTTCATTCAGGTCGGTGTGGGTGGGGTCCGGGTGTGGGGTGCTTGGTGGGATAGGCTGCTGTTTGCCCATCCCATAACTATCTAATTTGGTGGGAGGAGTACTTTCCGAGCTTGAGCTATTTTCTTCAAAAAAGGTATCATCAAATAAACTACTTAATTCGTCCGCTGGGTTAGTTTTTTGAGTTAGGCTCCCCTCACTACTCCCAAAAGAAAGTAATTCTTCAAGGTCTTTATCTGTCAGGCTTGGAGTAAGGTTAGGTTGACTATCCTTTCGAGTTGACTCCCTTGACTGTAGTAACTCAAAGGCTGCTTCTTCTGGAAATTCCTCATCGAACAAACTGAGTAAATCTTCCTCGGTAGATTCTGCTGCCTCCGGAATGTCCAACTCATCAAGTTCTTTAATCAGGTCAGATAAATCCTGTGGTTCGTCTGTAGTGATAGAATTGTCTGATTGGCTAGACAACTGCTGGTTATCTGGAGCGATAATTTCTTCTTCTTGCCAGGTTTGATCCAAATCAGGGGTCTGACCTTCAAATATATCAGCTAAGCTATTTAGTTCTTCCATGCCAACTTTCGGTTCTCCAGCATCATCGGTCTGGTATGGGATGATATCAGTAGTTGGTTTTTCCACTTCCTCTATATCAGGTATATCTTCTAGGAAGTTATCTAGGTTAAATTCGTCTTTGATTACTGCTGGTGGCTGAGCATCTAGGTTGTTAGACATTCGGAAAGCATTAATTCCACATTACGCGCACATTTTTCACCTTTTGCCTTGGCAAGTTCGCCGCTTCCCTCTATGATAGTTGTGACATAATCCTACACTGACTCTGCTCTTACACAGCCGCTCCGCGAACGATTTCAGTGTAGGCTTCTTGCCAACTCCACCCAACGGTAACGGATACTCGGCAAGCTTTATTGACGACACGAGATGCCCCTCCGCGCCGGAAAAATACCAAAAAATTTTATCTATTTTAGCTAGTAGGTGGCGGTTAGCTCTTAATTTGATTACCCTACTATATTCATTATAGACGATAACAACAGACGATAACAAAGTATCAAAGTTCCTGTCCGCCATTCATCCAACTAACTAGCCAAGACGTAGCTTAACACGCGCCGCTCTATACAGACGAGGTTTTTTTGCCTCGCTAGGTAGATTTTTGATAACGTTTTTCTGACCTGAGCTCAACTGTGAGTTCAACGACTCAGAGCATTTAAGAATTTCTGGATACCTGAGAATAACGACTGTTTTTTTTGGGCAGATGGTATATTTTGAGCATCTTCTGGGCTAGTCGTGTTAACTAGACTTGCCTTAAGTATAATTTGATCAAGAGCCTCTGCTGTCGGTTTGCTAGGTTCTTCAGTCACCAACTGATACTCATCATCTATTTCTAGCCATACTTGCCACATAGAAGGATAACAACGCCATAGAGCACCCCCTGGAAAGGGTCGCAGATAATAACAAGACTCTAGGGTTTTCAGAAAGCGATCGCGTAACTGACGTGCGGCATAGCCAATCCCTACAATAGAGACATCTTCCAGTTGAGGATTTAGGATCACACAGGGGCGATCCCCCGCCAAATTGCAAATCTTTTCCACTTGGGCTACTTCCACGGCAGACGGGCCCACTAGCAAGAAAACCTGGTCATCATCTTCAATTCTAGTTTCTGCTGGGGAGCGACTGGTACCAACATCAGTAATTTTAAACGGTACCTCTCCCCAGTCACGAAGGGCAAGGGCTGAAGCACCGGTATCAGGAAAGAAGATTTTCAGTCCGGGGCCATACTGCTCAAAGATAGGAATAAATTCCTGGGCAATTGACTGGGCTTGGAGGGCAATTTCTGGAAAGACCAACTCCACTTGTACCCTGGTTTGACCGTCATCTAGGGCGGCTTTGGTCGCTTGTTTAGCTTGAGCGATCGCATCTTCTAAGCTCAAAGGAAGTTCATTCATGAGTCTGTCTGTGTGTTAATCAAAAACTCTAATATTAATGGCTTAAAAGAAAAAGGAAAACTAATGTCTCGCCACATTAATCGAGCGCCAATCCACCCTACCCATAGGAGCAATTGAGCCTTTTTTGAGCAAAGTTAGACCTTAGATAATTCTGGTTGTGGCATCAGTCGTTCCCAAATTTGCTTGAGTACCATCACCGTCCAATCTACATCAGCTTCTGTGGTATCTCGCCCCAGGGTCAACCGAATTCCAGCCAAAGCAGCTGGCTCGTTGTAACCCATTGCTAACAATATCGGACTTGGACTCAGTTTACCACTGTGGCAAGCTGAACCTGCACTAATACCAATACCAGCCTGATTAAACTGGCGCACTATAGTTTTGCCAGTCACCCCCCCAGTAGGGGAAGTCAAACAGAAACTAACGTGATGGGGTAAGCGATAGTCTCTAGAACCAGTGGCAATGAGATAGGGAGTATCAGCGAGTTGGTCAAACATGCGATCGCGTAATCGAATTAACCGAGGTGTCTCTGTTAGCATTTGCGCTGCTGCTAGTTCTGCCGCGATTCCAAACCCAGCAATTACTGGCAACGCCTGGGTTCCAGACCGCAATCGGGATTCTTGTCCACCACCGGAGATCAGGGGCACTAACTCTACACCAGGGCGGATATACAGTGCCCCTGCTCCCATCGGACCATAAATTTTGTGACTGGAAATCGACAGCAAATCCACCGGTAGTCGTTGAACATCGATAGATAGCCGTCCGGCTACTTGAACTGCATCGGTATGAAACAGCACACCCTGTTCACGAGCAATTTGTCCTAGTTCATCAATAGGTTGGAGTGTACCTACTTCACTTTGACCGTAGATGACGGAGACTAAAACCGTATTTGCCTGTAGGGCAGCTTTTAAATCACTGGGATTGACCCGTCCCAGAGAATCCACTGGTAGCCTGGTCACTTGCCAACCCCACTGCTCCAACATGGCCACTGGTTGAGC
>NZ_JAAHGN010000185.1:0-9226 GCF_010672485.1 Moorena sp. SIO2C4
ACTACAAAAAGATTTAACCCTTAACTCACAGACTGCCAACTATAAAGGCTCCACTATTCTTGCGGTAACTTCTGACCACGCTCACGCTACGCTTTGAGACGTGGGATGAATTTTGTCAGAAGCTAAATCCCAGGTAGTGTTCTGCTCAAGTTCAGCATGGGGGATACTTTTACCACAACCCCGTTGGTCAAACATGACAATTCGCCATTTCCGTGGGTCAAAGTATTGGCGATAAACCGGTTGGCTACCACCTCCTGGTCCTCCGTGTAACACCACTACTGGCTGACCTTGTGGGTTACCGGACTCTTCAAAATAAATGGTGTGGAGGTTAGAAACTGTTAGGGTTTGCTGGTTGTAAGCTTCGATGGGGGGATAGAGTTCTCGCATAGTTTTGGCTTGGGGTTACAGTTACGATTACATAAAGTACATACAAAAATAATTATCTCCAAACCTCTATGGTGAACGTAATATCCTAGTAATCCGGCTTAGCTGAGTGTCACCTGCTCACACTCAACCGTCAACCGTCAACTGTAAACTATCAAATGATCAAAGAGTTTCTCAAGCGGAACAAATCCCTTCATCGCAGGGTTAAGCTCTATAAGCGCAGACAGCGCATTATTCGAGATCAGCCCAGGTGGGATTTGGTCTTGAAAGGGTCTCTAAACCAATGGCAAAATGCCCTAAAGGCTGCCCAAACTGGCTCTAAGATTCTGGTAGCTACTAGTGTGGGTGGGGAAATCCATTCCATCACTTTAGAAAGTCTACTAGCAGTGGGCTTAACCCTCAGGGGTGCTCAAGTTCACATTTTGCTCTGTGATGGTATTTTACCGGCTTGTTTTTGGTGTGATGTTAGTTTTTATCCCAAACAGGACTTGTTTGTAAATCATGGTCCTAAACGTGACTTATGTAACGACTGCTTTCCCCTAGCCGATCGGATCTATAAGCCTCTAGGATTGACTATCCATCGCTACAGTGAATTTCTCACAGATACAGATTACCAACAGGCCAAGGAGATAGCTAGCAGTCTCACTATTGCTGAAATTGAAAAGTACACCCTAAATGGGGTAGCTGTAGGAGAACACGCTTTAGCGGGAGCTCTGCGATTTTATGCTCGTGCTTCCCTGGAAGGGGAACCCAATGCTGAGCCGATTCTCAAGCGTTACTTCCAAGCCGCAATCCTGACCACTTGGGCAACCCGTCGGCTGCTGCAAACGGTTAAGGTTGAGTGTGCTGTATTTAACCACGGCATTTATGTTCCTCAGGGGTTGACTGGTGAAGTAGCCCGTCAGCAAGGGGTGCGAGTGGTGAACTGGAATCCTGCTTATCGCAAACAATGCTTTATCTTTAGTCACCATCAAACCTATCATCACCAGCTGATGTGGGAGCCAGTAAGTAATTGGGAAACTATACCGTGGACTTCCCAGATGGAACAGCAGTTGATGGACTATTTGAAAAGTCGCTGGCAAGGAACTCAGGATTGGATTTGGTTCCATGAAAGTCCTCAGTTTGACCTGACCAAGATTACTGATGCGGTAGGAGTAGACTTTTCTCGTCCTTGTATTGGGTTACTGACTAATGTGATGTGGGATGCTCAACTCCATTACCCAGTTAATGCTTTTCCTAATATGCTGGAATGGGTATTGACAACTATTCGGTATTTTGCTAAAAGACCAGAGTTACAGTTGTTAATTCGGATTCACCCAGCCGAGATTCGAGGGACTTTGCGATCGCGTCAACCCTTGTTTGAAGAAATTCGTCAGGTTTTCCCCACTCTGCCTCCAAATGTGTTTGTGATTCCTCCAGAAAGTACCGTTAGCACCTATGCTGCTATCCTCCAATGTAATGCGGCTCTGATCTACGGCACTAAAATGGGCGTAGAATTAACTAGCATGGGTATACCTGTAATCGTTGCAGGAGAAGCGTGGATTCGTAATAAAGGCATAACTATGGATGCCAGTTCTGTAGAGGAGTATGTTCAGTATTTAGATCAGTTACCCCTAGGGGATGGCTTACCTGAGGCAATCATAAAACGAGCAAGAAAGTATGCCTATCACTTTTTCTTCCGCCGCATGATTCCCCTAGAGATGACCACCGAAGCTAGTAATCCATCGGAATTTAAACTTCAGGTATGTGATCTCAATGAATTCATTCCTGGTAAAAGTAAAGGATTAGATGTTATTTGTGATGGCATCTTGACCGGAACAGAGTTTATCTATAGTAATTAGTTAATTATCAAGTAGCAATTATAATTTTACTTGGTAATTAAGTAAGGAAAATATGATAAAAATTGCTGTTGATGCTACACCAATTCGCCATAAGTTAAGTGGCATTGGAATGTATGCCTTAAATTTAATTCAGGCACTCCATAAGCTACAAAGTCAGGAAGACTTTCAGTTAAGTGTCGCCTATCAACCAAGTGTAAGAAAATGGTTATCTCGTGATTGGTCATTTCTTGAAGTGCTAACTAGGCATTTAGAGATTAAAAATCTAGAGATTAAAACTATACCGTTACCGGTTACTATCTCTAGTTTACTAGCCACTGTACCTAATCCCATTTTACCTTATTGTGAGCAATACTTAGGCAATCATGATATCGTCCATGGTACTGATCATGTGGTTTATCCCTGTCGAAAAAGCTTGCGGGTTATGACGATTCATGACCTAACTTTTATTAAATATCCTCAGTATGTTAACTCAATTGTTAAAAGCTATACTGCTCGGGTAAAACAATGTTTACGGTGGACTGATTTAGTGATTACTGTTTCCCAGTCTACTAAACAGGATATCGTCAATTACCTAGGAGTAAATCCTGACAACATCCAAGTTATTCCTCAAGCTAGCCGTTACTCTACTTTAGATTTACCCAATACACTAGATTTACCGAATAACACGGTTCAGTCTTTGGTGACATCAGTTAATTACGACTTCGCCCAACCCTATATTTTATTTGTGAGTACTCTTGAGCCTAGGAAAAATATTAATACTCTGATTGCAGCATTTAATTATTTAAAACAACGGCATCAAATTGAGCATCAGTTAGTACTGATTGGACAAAAAGGATGGTGCTATGAATCTATTTTTTCTGCTATTGCTAGTTCCCCGTGGAAACACCATATTCATCATTTGGGCTACTTATCCGATCAACTAGTAGCCTGGTTTTACTCAAATGCAGATGTTTTTGTCTATCCTTCCTACTATGAAGGGTTTGGTCTGCCCGTCTTGGAAGCGATGACTTTGGGTGCTCCTGTGATTACCTCTAATACTTCATCCCTGCCTGAAGTAGCGGGAGATGCGGCAATTTTAATTGACCCTAATCAGCCAATTGAATTAGCAGATGCTATGGTCAAGGTGATCAGTAATTCTCCATTGCGGGAGGAATTGATTAGAAAGGGTAAGGAAAGAGCGATGCTATTCTCTTGGGAGAGAACGGCAAGGGAAACTCTAGCAGCCTATAGATTTTTAGTAGGAAAGGTTTAGTAGGGAAGGGAAGAGGGTGAAGAGTACTTGAGGAATCGAGTTTTGTAGATCATTAGTTAGATCATTAATTAGAACATTAATCAGAATGCGATTGACCAAAGGTCACGCTTCGCGAACGCATTTCTGTTGAACCTGATTATTCCAGAAGCTCCGGGTCAATTCCCATCACCCTTAACCGCTCTGCTAGCCGCTGTGACCGTTGCCGTTCTTGCTCTAATAGCAACCTTGCCTGTTGTGCTTGTTGAGCCTCTGTTTCGGTCCAGGTCGGAATCCAATAGAATGTGAAGTCTCAAGTGTGAAATGTGAAGGTTGGGTTGTTTAGTTGTTCACCTTTGGCCTCCCTGATCTTTCACAAACATGAAACAGCCCTACAGGCTTCAGCCAGGGTAGGATGTCAAATACCCATGTTCTAGCAGAAATTCCGGCGAAATTTCATCAATCCCTTCAGGCGTTGGCACTCGGTTACCCAGCAACTTATCGACATATTTCCCTAAAATGTCACTTTCGATATTCACCCAATTGCCAGTCCGTAAGTGGCTAAGATTCGTATAGCTGTAACTATGGGGAATCACCGCTACTTTGAACCAACTGCCGTTGGGGTCACACTCAGCAATCGTTAGGCTGACCCCATTGACGGCAATGCTACCCTTGGGAACAAGATAACGAGCTATCTTATGCTGCCACACATCCATCAAGGAAGCTGGTGCTGTAAAGCACATTTCCCAGGAGTTTGGTGTTTGTAAAGATTCCGTTAAGCAGCCAATACCGTCAATGTGACCTGTTACAAAGTGACCCCCTAGTTTGCTACCCACACGCAAAGACGTTTCCAAATTAACGTAAGAAGTTGTCTGTAGCCTTTGTCCAAGGGTGGTGCGCCCCTGAGTTTCATCAGAAGCAGTGGTCGAGAAGCCTGTGGGCAAAACTTTCTCTACCGTTAGGCAAATTCCATCCACTGCTACACTATCACCAGGTTCTAAATCCTGTAAGATAACATCCATAGCATCAGAGGTACCGGAAACAATAAAGCGATCGCTTCCGATTGGTCCGATTGTGCCGAGAGCTTGAATTAATCCTGTAAACACTGTTGTTTATACTGTTCTTCTGTAAGCGGATGAACTGGTGCAACTAGACTGTTAGTAGGAAAAGAGCTGGCATAAGTTTGTGTTTTTTTAGTGAAGTGGCCAAACAAATTTCCTGAGACTAAGGCATACTTGGAGAATACAATCTTGTTGATCTCACCGAATTGGATTCTCAAGGGCTAATCTTACCGTTGACCGGTAACGTGAAAAGAACAGATCTGGCAAGGGCAAGTTTCGGTGCCCGTCTGTACAGTACTAGTTTACCGCTTCGCTTTGATGCCCCTGATGCTGACCGTATTCTAGAGGCTAAGCTGATGATTGAAATGAGAGTTGCTGGCATTGCAGTAGATACTGTAACACGTAGCCCCATCGTGTTACTCAAAGATGTCTTAGATCGGCGTGCTCTGCCAATCTATATTGGGCAAGATCAAGCAAAGGCAATTATCAGTGCTTTGGAAAGACAAACGCCACCGCGTCCCCTGACCCATGACCTAATGGTCAATTTCCTGGAGGAGTGGAACATAACACTGGATCGTGTTATAATACACTCTCTCCAGGATAACACGTTCTATGCCAGCCTCTGTGTTAGTCAGGGTGAGACAAAGAAAGAAATTGATGCTCGACCAAGTGATGCCATCTCCATCGCCCTGCGTACTGGCAGTCCGATTTGGGTGATGGAAGAAGTTATTGCTGATGCTTCGATACCTGTAGACCAAGATAAGGATGAAGAGGAGCGTCGAGCTTTTCGGGAATTTGTATCTAATATCCGCCCAGAAGATTTTCTTCACCGTGGAGGATATAGTCGTGGTAGCTAAAGCCAAAATATTGGGATTAAACGGGATTTAACAGCAACAATATATTAATTGCTCTGTCAAAAAATTATAGAGATGTTTCTGAAAGCCTTACCATTTAGCCATTGGTGAGAGTTTTCCAGATGCTCTAACCCTGATGCCATACCGCAAGTGACCCTTGGGCTCAAGAGATATATCCCAAACTATGCTCGAAGCTATGACCCAAGCTATACCCCAAGACAATCGATGGCCATCAACTGAATTTTTGGCGCAACTGTTTTTTGGGCAACGTTTTAACCAAAGATAAGATTATTCCAGCAGTTGGGCAACATGCGTTATCGGCGGTTTGGAAAAACTAATCTCCAGCTTTCAGTGTTTTCTTGTGGCACCATGCGTTGCTTAGGGTCTGAGTCAAATGCTCAGAAGACAGTGCAACAGGTAATCGCTCAAGGAATTAACCACTTGGAAACTGCCAGGGGTTACGGCAAGAGTGAAGAATACCTTGGTAACATCCTGAAAGCTGGATTGTCAGTACCACGAGACCAGCTATATATAACCACCAAGATTCCACCAACCCCTGATGCTGATTTGATGAGTCAGTGGATTAATGATTCCTTAGAACGTCTACAGCTCGATTATGTCGATTGTTTAGCAATTCATGGGATTAACACTGAAGAGCATCTGTCCTGGGTAAAGTCTGACAGTGGCTGTATGGCAGCTGTCCAAAAAGCCGTAGCCCAGGGACGTATAAGGCACGTTGGTTTCTCAACCCATGGTTCAATACAAGTGATTCTAGGGGCAATTCAAACAGATTTTTTTGAATTCATCAACCTGCATTACTATTACTTCTTTCAACGCAATGCTGCGGCGATTGAATTGGCTGATCAGAAGGATATGGGCATCTTCATCATATCTCCTGCTGATAAAGCAGGCAAACTCTACACCCCACCACCAACGTTAGAGAAACTGTGCCATCCCTTCTCGCCACTAGAACTGAACTATCGATTTTTATTAAGCGATCCCCGCATTACTACCCTTAGTATTGGACCGGCTAACCCAGATGAGGTGACCCTGCCTTTAAGTGTCGCTAACCGAGACGAGTCTTTGAGCCCAATGGAAGTGGCAGCATTCTCTCGTTTGGAAACCCACTTGAACAATGCTCTAGGAACTGACCGCTGTAGTCAATGCTACGCTTGTCTACCTTGCCCAGAAACCATTAACATTCCAGAAGTCTTGCGGCTGCGCAATCTTGCTTTGGCTTACGACATGAGCGAGTTTGGTCAATATCGCTATCAAATGTTTGAAAATGCTGGTCATTGGTTTAGGGGGGTCAAGGGAAACCGTTGTACCCAGTGTGGTGAGTGTCTTCCCCGTTGCCCCGAACAACTGGATATTCCTTCCTTACTCTCTGATACCCACCAGCGTCTTAATGGTTCTCCTAGGCGTCGTCTGTGGGGATAAGGTAGTTGGTTGAAGGTTGGTTGGTTGAAGGTTGAAGGTTGGTTGGTTGAAGGTTGGTTGGTTGGTTGAAGGTTGAAGGTTAGTTGGTTGAAGGTTGAAGGTTAGTTGGTTGAAGGTTGAAGGTTAGTTGGTTGAAGGGTTGAAGGTTGAAGGTTAATGGGTATCACTATTGATTTGACTGATGCTTTAGTGCATTCCTATGGATAAAAGAAACACCGTTAGTAAAATACATCCCTTGTCTGTTGTGCCTTGTGTATTCTGCCTTGTGTTTCTAGAGAGCTGTTTTCTGGTTGGCTGGAAGCCTGAACCAGTTTTAGCTCAAAAGACTGTAGGAGTGCAGCCGGACACAGAAGCTGTGAATTTAAATTTCCTGCAGCCAGATAATCTTCCTAATGATGGGTCTGTGATTACTGCTGATACTATCTCTCAAACTAAGCTCACTACTCCAAGTTTCTGGTGGGCTGATGAACAGTTTGGCGGTAAGCTACTGGATAATTGGTTAGCTTATCCGAGTAAACGCCGGGTAGATTTGGTAGTGAATCGCCAACTCTGGAGTCTGCTTAACTATCTGGGTAGGTATGCTTTTATTAACAAAATGGGCAACGTTGCCAGAGATTATAACTATAATACCAGAGTATTTAACCAGCGAGGAAAGCCTTTAGGAGCTTATACCTGTGATGGTAATTCCATGTGCCAGGTGGAGGTATGTATTCCTGGTCAAGTCCCTTTAGCTGGCAAAGTCTCGGCCTTTTGCCAGTTATCACAAAACTAGAACAGGCAATTTTCACGTATTTCGCATTTCTTTCCACAAGGATTCATACTGCTTTTGTGTAGACTCTGGTAAGGGATGGAGGAATTCGCACTTGTTGAGAATTTCTGCTTCTGGCAGCAGTAGAGGTAAGGTTTGGATATCTTGTGGTAGCTTATTTCTTGGGATCTTAAGCAGAATCGGGGAAGCAGCATTAGTCAGTAGAGAAATTTGCTTGGCTGATTTGCTATCCCAGCAAAATTCAATCCACTTTTTGCTTAAATCCGACTCAGAGTTACTTTCTGAGGAGTCAGAAGCAGAGCTAACTGATACCGGTTTTACCCATACATCTGACCACAGGGCTGTTCCTGACTGAGGCACCACTGCCTCAATTTGGCGATCGCGTGTTCTTAGTGCCAGGATATCCGTAGACCAACCGACTGCTACCCAGGTATCCCCCAAAACTAGAGGTTTTAGGTAGTGATCCGAACTGTAAAATTTAACCTGTTTAGCCAGTTGTCGAAGTGCTGGTTTCAAGTCTTTGACTTGATTTAAATCCTGTTGATTATAGGATAAGCCTAGGTTTTTCAAGGTTAAACCAATCACTTCTCGGGGGTGGTTCAACACAGAAATGCGATCGCGTAAAGACTCACGCCACAAGTCACTCCAATCAGTGGGAGTCCAGCCTAAGGCTTTGAACTTGTCACGGCGATAGGCAATGACAGTAGCACCCCAGCGATAAGGAGCACCCCAAACTTTTCCTGAGTTGTCTAGCTGACCAGTTTGGTCACGTTTAACAAGTTTCTGGTACTCTGGCGGCAGTTGTTTCCATCCTGGCAACGTTTCTATGTTCAAAGGTTGGATCAATTCCTGCTCAATGGCTGACTTGAGCCAATAATCTCCTAAGGTAACTAAATCAGGACTTATCGGTGTCCTAGACCTAATCCGGATCAAATCTAAAAAGGAGCGATCTTGATTATTATTGGGTTTGCCTTGCTCTTTCAAGGTTGTCAGGAGTTTGAATAAAGCAGATAGTTGTTTCTCCGGGTCAAAATTTAGCTTAGCCCGTAGTGTTAAGGTCTTACGAAATTCACCCAACAGCTGAACTGGTATTGAATTTTGCAACAGCCTTACCTTTAAAGAGGCTTGTTGTCCGATATTACAACCAGATGCTAACTGACTAAGGGCTATGGTACTAGCACCTAGTATCAAGGAGCGTCGCTTCATAAGTATTTCTGAATTTCCTTTGGTTACCAACTCTTTGACCTTAATTTACATTGGCTCAATAGCAATTACTATAGCTATGAGCAATGAACTGACTTTTGTGACCTCTTAGACCAACAGCCATCTGCTAGATGTGGTAAGTCTAATAAATTAAAAACTACTTATAGTCTGGTTAACAAAACTAATCTAAGTCAAGGGCTAAGGCATCTGAATCTACTTTGACATCACTTTGACATCATTTGACCTCAATAATAGTTTGACTATTATTAATTGAATTTTATTAAGAGTAAGCACGATCAAAAGAACGAAAACACCAGCTGTGTCTCCCTTTTCCTCCCCCTCCTCGCCCTCAACACACAGTCTTGTTTTAGACCTAACTATAAGAAATCTAAATCTGTAAGATAAAGTGATGGGGGGATAGAAATATCTCGATCAAGAAGTTAATT
>NZ_JAAHGN010000186.1:0-9178 GCF_010672485.1 Moorena sp. SIO2C4
TCAACCTTCAACCTTCAACCTTCAACCTTCAACCTTCAACCTTCAACCTTCAACCTTCAACCTTCAACCTTCAACCTTCAACCTTCAACCTTCAACCTTCAACCTTCAACCTTCAACCTTCAACCTTCAACCTTTAGTTACAATTGTTCCAGGTAACTCAACAGGTCTGCCATATCTCTAGTTTGAGGTTGAAACTTAGGCATTGGTGGTGTTCTACCACTAATCACTTGCTGAATCAGACTCACGTCAGACTTTCTCTTAGAGATACTCACTAGACTTGGTCCTACATGACCATCCCCTTTGGCTCCATGACACCCGGCACAGTTGATTTGAAAAATGGCATCACCTCGGACTGGATCACCGTTGAGGGACAAAACCTTTTGTACATAAGGATCCCAATCCTGCATCATGGGAATTCCGATCAGGCTAAGACTTATAGCAAGCAAAGCGACTAGTACTATCAAGGTGACTCGCCGCACTAGAACTCTAGGTTGGACAAGCTGGTTTTCCAATGGGTCTCCTGTCAAGTTGACTATCAATAAAGCGCTTGTAATCTCGATAAAACTGAACCATTGATTAAGTTGTGTTAAGCAATGATAAGTAAATACTTAGACTAAGTATTATTTTTGTTTATAAACATAGCTTAAAATTTATGGAGTCATTAATCAAGATCTTGTCGTGTATTTGTATTATATGCTACACTATGTCTTAACCATATACCTGATACTAGCGGAATAGATCGATGGTATACATTTTGGTATATAAGCTGGGATATAGGTAAAAGTATTCAACCCAAGTCAGGGCTTAGGTCATGAGGTCAGAACCTCCTGAGTGTGACTGAGCAATCTCAACCCATGGAACTCAGGATGGTTGATAAATAACTGTTTCACCACCAGCAGCACCCTAAGGTTGATCAGAGCTAGTAATATGAGAAACAGGTAAAAAAACTTAATTAGGAGACTTAGTGTGGTAGAACCGTTGCTTGTTGGGATTGTCCTTGGCTTAATACCTGTTACTCTATTGGGACTGTTTTTTGCTGCCTATATGCAATACCAACGGGGTAATCAACTTGGGGGTTAGTTTTTCCTTCCCAGAGCTGATCAACCACTGACCATTACCAAACCCCTGACCTAAACCAATGGGCAATAGAAGGTCAAGGCAGTATTGCCATAGACCTTCTGGCGACAAATTTCTAAATTGGGGATTGGTTTTGGTTGCCAGTAGTTAGAGCTATGCTCAACAGCTAACTCACCATGGGTGTCGAGGAGCTGGTATTGAGCGATCGCATCTAACACTGGCTGGTACAAATCACTAGCGTAGGGGGGGTCAAAATAAATGTGGTCAAACTGCTGAGGAGCCAAGGTTTTCAATCGCCTGACCACATCCCCTTGCAACACCCGAAATTCTTGCTGCGGCTGAGCCATCTGTTGCCAGTTCTGACGAATAATTGAACAAGCTTTTGCCCATTTGTCAATCCCTACCACCAAAGCAGCTCCCCGACACAGAGCCTCAGCCCCCATTGAACCACTACCAGCACATAAATCCAGCCATCGGCAATTCCCTACACTGCCTTGCCAAATATTAAATACTGCCTCCCGCACCCGTGCTGGTGTCGGGCGGGTAATTTGTCCTGGCAAAGTTTTCAGTTGGCGATTGCCGTAAATTCTCATCCAAACACAGGACAGTGGGGAGCGTGCTGATTACATCAGTAGTAGTAGCATAATTTTAGAATAAGAATAATTTTCAGGCTTTGGTGACAAGTGTACGATCATGGCAGTAACTCTTGACCTGAGCCACGAAATTAGACAAAATTTGCAGTCCTGTAGTAGAAGACTTTTCCGGGTGAAACTGTACTGCTACGACATTATTGTAAGCGATCGCAGCCGTCACGGTTTGACTCCCATGAGTAGTAGTTGCGGCTCGAATCATAGGGTCAACTGGGTCAACATAATAAGAATGGACAAAATAGACTCGCGGATTGCCTGATAAATGCTGCCAAAGGGTACAATCCGGTTGAGTAAACTCTAGCTGGTTCCAACCCATATGGGGAATCGTAATACTTGGTTCTCGACGAAAGCGCCGCACTGTCCCAGGCACAATCCCTAATCCAGGTTCTGTGCCTTCTTCACTTGCCTCAAACAGAATTTGTAAACCTAGACAAATACCTAAAAAGGGTTTACCGCTGGCAATGGCTTGTTTAATCGGTTGCTCCAGGTTACGCGATCGCAAATGTTGTATCGCTGGGTCAAACGCCCCCACTCCCGGTAGTACCACCGCATCCGCCTGTTCTATATCTGCTGCTAAATCTGTCACTTTGGTAGTTGCACCAGCTTTCTGTAACCCTTTACAGGCAGAGTGCAGGTTCCCCATGTCGTAGTCTACAACCGCAATTACTGGCATTAACCTGCTTTCCCTTACATTGAACTATTGAAGCTCTTTTTATTCTAATTGGTTCTGTTGGATGAACAAAAAAATCCTCTTGACATCCTTTCAAACCTGGTTACCCGATCAGGTATCTAACTCCTCTGATGATTTATTAGGGAAAATTGCTCAAACCAATGATTTATCTGCTTCCCTGACTTTTCTAAGACAGTTGCCCGTCGATATTGCCGAAGCTAGTGCTCAGGTAATTGCCACAATTGATCAAATACAACCCGATGGGATTATTTGTTGTGGAATGGCGAGTAAGCGGCACAAATTAACTGTGGAATCCTGTGCTACTCGTGAAGATGCCTGCCTTCAAACCCCAGTGAACTTAGAGCAACTAATAGCTGCCTTGAGTGGATGTGAGATTAGCCATGATGCTGGTAAATTTGTCTGCGAAGGACTCTATTACGAAGTGTTGAAGTATCTTGGAGAGCATCACCTCAATACTTCTTGTATCTTTGTTCATGTCCCTGTGCTGAATCCAGAGAATTTGCCTGGTATCTTGGCTGATTTTAGGATAATTTTGGAACAAATGGCACAATAGACTTTGCCGCATTTGTCGGTAACTTCAGATCCGGGAACTTCCGATCAGCACAGAATAATTGAGAAAAACACTATCACGAAAGCAATGCAGCGCCTTAATGAGAGGGTTTCCCCCACTCGCGCTTTGCATCAAGACAATACATTGACAAGAAGCCTAATCAAGACAACCTTCAACCTTCAACCTTCAACCTTCAACCTTCAACCTTCAACCTTCAACCTTCAACCTTCAACCTTCAACCTTCAACCTGCCAACCTTCAACCTGCCAACCTTCAAATTTAAACAAATACAAACTCTTGTTAAGAAATATTGATGCTTATAGCAGTATATATTAATACAGGTAAACAGAGCTTACGCAATTCAGCCATCGACACACTACCTGTATGGGTTAAAGGGTAACTGTTAACACCACCTGTAGAGTTCTTGCGTAAGCCCTGCATCAGCTGTTTCGGTGCTCAATATTGATTATAGGACTGATTGAAAAACTTTTCCCTCGGCAATATTACTGAAGTTGGTTACGCTAATTAGCTCAAGTCATCTGTCTTAAGTTAGGGTTAGCTCCTCAAGTCCCTTCCTGGCTTAAGTTCTGATCTTGATTTTTCAATAAATATTGACAATATTGGTTCAATCAGACTATAATTATCAGATTTATAGAAAAAGATATCCACAGGGAACTTAGGCTCGCGCTCTACGACTCCCGCTGTGCTACTCGCTCTGTGCGACGCTCACTAGCTAGTACTCACTAGTAGAATCGCGCTTGTAATTGTACTTGTGTAGATGCTGTAGATGCTAAGCAATTACATTGGTGGTACTTAGGGTAGTACTTCTGGTGGTACTTCCAATGCAATTGCTCCGAGTAAACCCTTACGAAAATCCCCCAATAGTTGCCGCGCTGTACGTTCGATGTTTCCCTGATAGCGATAGTCGGCTAAACCATGTAAGTAATCTTCAGCGGTCAATGGGTTTGGGTCTAGTTGGTACCGCTTTTCTAAAGAAGACTTTAATAAAAGAGTGTACTCCTTCATCTTATCTAAATCTTTCAGGAATGCAACCAGTGCTGTTGCTACCCGTTGGTTGTCGTAAGATGCTTCACCAATGTCATCACAGATAGCTAACTTGAGCGCCTGCTGCTGATTGTTTAACTTGGCAGGAATAACACCAGGAGCATCAAGTAGTTCAAGTTGGTCAGAAATACGTATCCAACGCAATTGGCGTGTCACACCGGGACGACGAGCACTCTCTACCACACGACGTCCCAAAAGTCGATTAATTAAAGCAGATTTACCGACATTGGGAAATCCAATTACCACAGCTCGGACAGGACGAGGTCGCATTCCCCGTGAGCGCCTACGTCGATTGATTTCCTCCCCAGCTGTCTGGGCTGCTTTAGCCACAGCGCGGATACCCTTACCCTGTTGAGCATTAGTGAAATAGGGGATATCCCCTTGCTTTTGAAACCACGATTCCCAAAGTTGGCGCATCCTTGGGTCAATCATATCCACCCGGTTGATCACTAACACCCGAGTTTTATTACCCACCCACTGGTCGGTTTGAGGATGATTGGTCGAGAGGGGAATCCGAGCATCCCGCACCTCTAATACCACATCCACTCGCTTCAACTGTTCCTTGAGTTCTCGCTCGGCTTTGGCAATGTGTCCGGGATACCACTGGATTGTCATTAGTCATTAGCCATTAGTCATTAGTCATTAGCCATTAGTCATTGGTCATTAGTCATTGGTCATTCGTTAATTGAAAATTGACCATTGACAATTGACAATTAACGGGCAAGCAATTTTAGTGAACCAATGACTAAGCACAACTTATGGGACAATCAATACTGGGCAAGGGGACAAATTAATCACTCGATCGGCCACGCTATTAGGTATACCTTCCTCTGTCAAGCCTGGCCCCCGAGAGCCCATCACAATTAAATTTGCCCCAATTTCGTCAGCCACATCGCAGATCACGAAGGCAGGCTTTCCTTCCCGCTCCACGGTTTTGGCTTCAATGCCTTCCTGAGCAAATAATGCTTTGGCACCGTTAAGCAGTTCTTTTACTGCCTCAGGGGATGTCATTGCCTCGGGAGCAGCTGCTGTAGCCTGGCCAGGGTCAGGTTTTTCAACCACTGACAGCAGATATAGATTGCTGCTGTACTTTTTCACTATGTTCCCAACAACCTCAGCAGCTTCACGGCTTTCTCGACTTGAGTCAATTGGAAATACAACGGTATTGAACATATCACAGATTTCCTCCAGGATCCGGACTCCGGTAAAATGTGAACGGTCTTAACAAAAGAATACCTTTTGTCCTGGTCATTCAGCTGGTGACTTACCAGTTAATGTACAGCGAACTCTCTGAGGTCAAATCATCCGGCAACACGGCTGATAGTCAGGGATTAGCAGGCAATAGCAATTAGGAGATTAATACTGTGTCCAAGAAAAGTGTAGCCAATTTAAGTGAATCAGATTTAGCCGGAAAAACGGTATTGGTCAGAGCAGACCTGAATGTACCCCTGGATGACAATGGCACCATCACCGATGATACTCGCATTCGTGCTGCTTTACCCACTGTTCAAGATTTACTTAAGAAAGGGGCAAAGGTAATCCTGTGTAGCCACTTGGGACGACCCAAGGGACAAGTGAAGGAAAGCTTGCGTCTAACCCCCGTTGCTGAGCGTCTTTCAGAACTGCTGGGTCAACCAGTGACCATGTGTAAAGACTGTGTTGGAGACGAGGTGGCTGCCCAAGTTGGTGCTTTGGAAAATGGTCAGGTGGCTTTACTGGAAAATCTCCGCTTCCACGCTGGAGAGGAAAAGAATGACCCAGAATTCACCAAACAGTTGGCATCCCTTGCTGATTTGTATGTCAATGATGCTTTTGGCACAGCCCACCGGGCTCATGCCTCTACTGAGGGAGTCACCCATTACCTGAGTCCTTCTGTAGCTGGGTACTTGATTGAGAAGGAACTGCAGTATTTACAAAACGCTGTAGAAAATCCGGAAAAGCCTCTAGCTGCAATTATTGGTGGCTCTAAGGTGTCCAGTAAGATTGGGGTGATTGACACTCTACTCGAAAAGGTCGATAAACTGCTAATTGGCGGTGGGATGATTTTTACCTTCTACAAGGCCCGTGGTATGAGTGTGGGTAAGTCCCTGGTGGAAGACGATAAGCTGGATTTGGCGAAATCTCTAGAAGCTAAGGCAAAAGAGCGCGGTGTAGAATTGCTGTTGCCCACCGATGTGGTCATCGCAGATAATTTTGCCCCTGATGCTAATTCCCAGACTGTCAGTATTGAAGCTATTCCTGATGGCTGGATGGGTTTGGATATTGGTCCAGATTCTGTGAAGGTGTTTCAGGAGGCTTTGGCAGATTGCAAAACTGTAATCTGGAATGGTCCGATGGGAGTGTTTGAGTTTGATCAGTTCGCTAAGGGGACAGAAGCGATCGCAAACTCTATGGCTGAGCTGACCAAGACAGGTGCATCTACCATCATTGGTGGTGGTGACTCAGTAGCTGCCGTCGAAAAAGTTGGTGTTGCTGACCAAATGAGCCACATTTCCACCGGTGGTGGTGCCAGCCTTGAGTTACTCGAAGGCAAGGTTTTACCTGGAATTGCTGCTTTAAATGATGCCTAACTAGAGTTTTTTAAAGCATTGTTTTAAATCCTAGTTTTACATAGGGAGATAGCATTGCTGTCTCCCTATTTAGCATTGTCTTGATGGGAAGATTGTTTGGTTTACGATCAATCAGCATTGGTTTTTATGATCTATTTGGAAATGCAAGATTGGGACTAAAGCTGATAGCTGATAGCTGATAGCTGATAGCTGATAGCTGATAGCTGATAGCTGATAGCTTCAATTAAACCTATTCCCAACTTTGGAATTGATTCATCCAAGCTGTAATCTGATCACGGCGAGTTTCAAAGGTAGCGGCAATCCAGATAAACCCAATTCCCACAAACAGCGCTACCACCCATTTAGAAAATGGATAATCAAAGCTAAAAATCAGTAGTTGGTAGATCGCATTAATTAAAAATGTTCCAGTCCCAACATAAATAAATGCTCTTACTTTCATCGCTAATCCAGCAAAAATTAGCACTACACTAATTCCCCCAGTTAATAACCCAAGCCATTGAGCAGTCCAAAAGGAAACTAAACAAATAATACTAGTCCCGATTAACCGGAGATTGTGACGTATTTGTTTTTGGGGGGGTTCACTTAGATAGGGATCGACTTGGGCAATATAGAGTAAGGATAAACTCAAGGGGAGAACATACCAAAGAGCAGCAGTTAAGTGTAGTTGTCCAAACCAACGGAGCAACATCCAGTCAATTACTACTACACTGATAAAGGTAAACCGAATTTGCTGATTAACAATAGCGAGAATAATATAGAAAGCTGCGATAATCACCAAACTAGCTAAATTACCGCTATAGGGATTTTCTGCAATGGCAATCAAGGGGATTAAGAAAGCAGCGATTTGCCAAGGACGTTTTGACCAACCCCAATTTTCCCAAGGTAGGAAATACAGAAAGTAAGCGACTAAGGATGCGATCGCACCTTTCCAAGGCACTAATGGTCCGGATAACAGACGCGCCACAGGGGTATTTATCCAATACAGCCGCATCCCCCATGCTTCAGCAAAACCTAAATAAACCCAGATTTCTCCAAGCTGGCGATTAAACCGATTCCGTCCTTGAGAAATAGCATAGATAACTAAAAACGCGCCAGTACTAAATCCCAGCATCATGGCGGATTCAATGGGTTCAGTTGTTGCTGCTATCAACAAACAACTACTCCATACCCAATGGAGATCGGAAATAACCTTTAGTTCTTTGGGGGTAAAATGTAGATATCCTTTCAGCCAAGGAGACAATACCCGATAGGCGTACATGATACTAGTGCCAAGCACGGCCATTATAATCAATCCATCCCCTTTTGCTCCTCCTCCTAATTGGGATAATTGATATAACAACAGTTGATAGGCAGAAACCGATACTCCAAATAGCGCAAGGTAAATTAGAGGTTTAAATTCTGCACGGCGACGCCCTACCCCAATGGCAATTATTGCTAGGGCAAAAGACAATAAACCTGTCCAATTGGTAAAGGTTCCCCAACTTAAGACCGGTCCTAAGCTACCGTATAGTAGTGGAATAATATGCCAGCTACTAGGTATTTTGTCGAGATTAGATCGGCGTCGCCACCAATCTCCTAAAAGTTGAGCAATTAGTCCTAATACTGTATTGGCAACGGCTAAATTGATCAGTGGATGGTCTAATAAGCCCAGGGCTTCTGTAGTTAACAGTTCTACACTCCAACCAATCCCATAAATAGCCCAGTTGGATGGATAAGGAAAACTGCGATACGCGATCGCTCCTAAGGTCACTGCATTTACGATGAGCATAAACCATGTTGGTGACCCAAACCCAATGTAGACTATCAGAGAATAACAAGTCAGCAGAATTAGCTGAAAAATAAACAGTGCGATCGCCCACCCATCCATTGCTTGTGCATACAGTTTTGGGAGGTTAGTTTGTTGAAGGTTAGTTTGTTGAAGGTTAGTTTGTTGAAGGTTAGTTTGTTGAAGGTTAGTTTGTTGAAGGTTGGCTTTTTGAAGGTTGGTTTGTTGATTTGAAGTTTTAAATTGTGATTGGTTATCCTGTATCTTGCTAACACGAAGTAACCAGCTTCGCGATAACCATAAGGTTAAAATAGCGATCGCTCCAACAACCCACCAATCTTGTCCGGACGGTTGGGGAAAGCTAGGGATGCCATCCCAAAGCAAGAATCCGATTAAGCTGATGCCGCATCCTACGGTAATTGCTGCTGATGTTAATTGCTTTAAATAGCGGGTGTTAACCAACATCAGTGCTGTAGCGGACGCTAAACTGATTAACCGCATTCCTGGTATTCCTAGGATCAGCAATTGGGATAAGATGACAGCAACTACACTCAACTGGATTACAAACTTGTCTTGAGGGGGTTGCCAACTGCGATAACCACGTGCTAATCCAGTCAGAGATAATGGAGTGATTAGCCACAACAGACCCCATGCTCTCAGGTAACTATCTGGGTTAATGTCGTAGGCACTATAGTTGACACACAATAATAGATAACTCAGACCAGCTAAACTTAAACCTAAGTGCCAAGCACTCTCTCGCCAGATCTTGACATAGTCAGAAGTAGCGGGCATCTTTAAACTCAAGCTCCAT